>QJVU01000305.1 GCA_003235605.1 Planctomycetota bacterium
GACTGGGCGGGGCGCTACTTGTGCGCTTCCGGCGTCTTCTTGTGCGCCTTGACGATCTCGGCCTGGAGGTTGCCTGGCACGGCCTCGTAGTGCGACATCTTCATGGAGAAGGTCCCCTCCCCGGCGGTGACCGAACGCAGTTGTGTCGAATAATCCTGCATCTCTTTCAGCGGCACCTGGGCTTTGATGATCTGGATGCCTTCCACGACTTCCATGCCCTGCATACGCCCACGCATGCTGGACAGATTGCCTGCGACGTCACCCGTGAAACGCTCTGGGACCTGTATCTCCACGTCCATGATCGGCTCCAGGAGGATCGGCTTGGCCTTCCCGAAACCGTCCGCGAACCCCCGCTCGCCAGCAAGCTGAAAGGATAGCTGATCCGAGTCCACCTGGTGGAACTTGCCGTCGTACAGCTCCGCAGAGCAGTCGACCACTGGGAAGCCGGCCAGCGCTCCCGCAGCGAGGAACTTGCGGATGCCCTTCTCGACCTCTGGAATGAAATTGCGCGGCACAGACCCGCCGACCACCTTGTCGATGAACTCGAAGCCCTCACTGCGCTGCCGCGGGCTGACACGCAGGTAGACCTCCGCGAACTGGCCGCGACCTCCGGTCTGTTTCTTGTGGCGATGGTGCCCCTCCGCCCTCGCCGTGATCGTCTCGCGGTAGGGAATCTTCGGCAGGCCACGTTGGGTCTCGACACCGAAGCGGCGCAGCAGTCGCGCGAGTTGGACATCCAGGTGCAAGGGGCTCAGACCGGAGACGATCAGTTCGCCGGTCCCTGCGCCGCGGCTGACCTTGAACGTGGGGTCCTCCGCAGCGAGTTTCTCAAGCCCCTCGTTGATCTTCTGCTCGTCACCACGAGCCTTCGGCGACACCGCCAGCGAGTAGGTCGGCTCGGGATACACCGCCCGAGGGAAGCTCAGGGCCTGGCCTTCACTGGTGACGGTGTCCCAGAGGTTGAGCCCCTCCAGCTTGCTGACCACGAAGACGTCGCCGGCCGCGACCGATGCGACGTTTGCGGTCTCGGCGCCCTTGATACCCAGCAATCCACCGAGTTTCTCGGTGTGCCCGGTGCGGACGCTGAAGAAGCTCGTCTCGGACTTGAGAGTGCCCCGAAGGCAACGCAGATAGGACATGCGCCCGACATACGGGTCCACCACGACCTTGAACACCTTCGCCGCGAACGGACCCGACTCGTCCGGCTCCACCAGCAGGCCGTATGAATCGCTACCCGGCTCCGCCGCATTACGGGCACCGAAGTCCGCTGGCGAGGGAAGGTCCTGGGTGATGAAGGAGCTCAGCTTCTGCAGCCCCTTCAGCTTCGGCGGACACACCGTGAACAGTGGCACCAGCGTGCCCTTCACCACAGCCTTGGCGAAGTGCTTTTCGAGGTCCTCGCGGGACATCTCTCCCGACTCGAGGTAGGCCTCCAGCACTGAGTCGTCCGCCTCTGCGACTCGTTCCTCGAGCTTCTCGCGATAGGCGTCCGCGTTGGGACCTTCGCCATCGAGAACATTGTGGATTGCGGAAAAGTCGTGCCCATCCCCATCCGGGTAGGTGACGGGCACCACCACATCTCCGAAGACTCGGTTGAGATCCGCCAGGGTTTCCGCGAACTTGGCATTCTCGCCGTCGGGGTGGGTGACCACGATTGCCCGTCCGAGCCCGGCCTTGCCGGCGGCCGCCCAGAGCCGGCGCGCATGGAAGGTGACTCCGCCCACAGCGCTCACACACAGCAGCCCGGTCTCCACGACCTGGAACGCCGAAATCGCATCGGCGATGAAGTCCGCGTGGCCGGGGGTGTCGATGACGTTCAGACGCACGGCCCCCAGCGGCAACTGGAACACGTGGGACACAAGGGTCTGCTTACGCTCTTTCTCCTCGGGCTCGGTGTTGCTGATGCTCGTGCCGTCCGCCGAGTCTCCATGCCGGTTGGTCACCTTGGTGTGAACCGCCAGCGCGTCGACCAGGGCGGTCTTGCCGCTGTTGCCGTGGCCGAACACCGCCAGATTCCGGATATCCTGGGAGGGATGAGACATAAACTTATCCGTGGCTGATGGTTACGTGTTTCGCGAGAAACACGGGGCGTGGCCGCGGCGGCGCTCTTCAGCGGCCGGCTGGCGGAGAACGGGCACTATAGGCAGTGTCGGCGGCAAAACCAGCGTTGCCCCGGTCCACGCGACCCAGGGCCCGCCTCTCTGCCGGGGGCACACAACTCCCCCGTTGGGGCCCTGGCCTACTGAGGCTCGCCGACCACGATCTCGACGCGACGGTTGCGGGCCTTGGCGGTGATGTCACTACCCTTTGCCACGGGATCATTGGCACCATAGCCCACGACCACCAGGCGCTCCTCGGGAATACCACACTTGCTCGTGAGGAAGCCCGCAACCTTGTCCGCGCGCTCCACCGAAAGGTGTCGGTTGCTACGGAAGCGGTCCTTCGTCCTGCGGATGGGGTCGGAGTCGGTGTGCCCTTCGACGTAGATCTTGTTCTGTGAGTAGTCCCGCGTCAGCACACGAGCTACGCGTCGCAGGGTTTCGCCCGCTGAGCTCTTCAGATTGGTGCTGCCGGGCGAGAAAGTCACGGTGTTGTCAATGCCGATGGAGATGCGCCCGTTCCTGTAGCGCACATGGGCTACGTCCTTGAGATCCTCTTTTATGCGGGATAGCTCCGGCTCCTTTGCCACCGCGGGTTGGACCTGCGGCTGGCTCTTCCACGCTTCGGACTTCTCACGCCAATCCCTCTCACGGCTCTCCAGGTCTGCGTTGGCAGCCGTCAGCTCGGCGATCCGTGCCTGCAGGTCCCGGATCTGCATGTCCTTGTGCATCAACATCTGCTGGTACCGAGCGGTGCAACTGGGCAGAACTGCCAGCACGAGACCGAGGAGTGCCAGCTTCTTGAAACTCCACTTCATGATCCATCCCTCCTGTCGTGCTCGGACCTTGAAAGAGCACGTCCACGCCTGATGAGAACCAAGATGAACACCATGCACACAAGCGTCACCGCCAGCATGATCGATGGGTGTAGGCTGGCCTGCCATGCTGGCCAGGTCTCGGTGACGAACTCGAGAACCGATTGCTTGAAGAACAACGTGATCACGGCGCCAGCGGCCAGAAAGGGCCCGAAGAACACCTCTGCCTCGCCCGTGATCCACTTGTGAAAGACGCCGTAGAATGCCCCGAACAACGTGCCGAGGAAGAACGTGATCAGCGCGCCATCCAGACCTACGAACGCGCCGATCGCGGCCATGAACTTCACGTCGCCAAACCCCATCGCTTCGCGACCGAAGACCTTGCCCGCCGCGGCGCGCACTGCCCAGGTCAGACCGAACCCGGTGGCTAGCCCGGCAAGGGCCTGCAGCAGGCTGTTCGGCACGGGCTTCCCCGGGACCAGAATGGGCCCGCCGGCCAAGCCAGGCACCAGGACGGCGGCAAGGCAACCGATGACCATGGTTGGCTTCGTCAGCACGTCCGGGAGAATGCGGTGGTCGATGTCGATGAACGTGCAGGCCACCAGGAAGGTCAGGAACCAGGCGAGGAACGCAAATCGCATCCAGTCCTGGGTTGCAGTTGCCGAGACCGGCGCCGCCCCCACGAAGCGCATCCAAAGGGCGACCATGAGCCCGGCGGTCATGGCCTCCACGAGGGGATACCGCAGGCCGATCGGCTTGCCACAGCACCGGGCACGTCCCCGCAGAAACAGCCAGCTGACCACCGGCAGGTTGTCGAACCACCGGATGGGTGCTCCGCAATGGCGACACCTGGAACGGCTGCCCCTGGAGAAGAAGGTGCCTTCCGGAAGGCGGTAGATGACAACGTTCAGGAACGACCCCACGCAGCTCCCCAGCAGGATCACTGCCGTGAGCCAGATCGCGTCCGACATGCGTGCCCAACCGCCCTTGCAAGTTCCTCAAACCAACTACGAGGCATTCGTCCTCACCGGGTCTTGTTTCCTGATGAGGGTTGCAGCACCCGCCAGCATGCTGACCGTATCCTGACCGGGTACGCGCTCAGAAGTTAGCGCGCGGGAGGACGAATATCCAGGCAATGCTCCGCGAGGAACCAGCCGCCGGCAATGAAACTCAGTCCGCCTCCACGACCAAGGCTCGCAGTCGGGGCACAGCACTGTCCGATACCTGACCGCGCAGTAGGAAGCGGACATGAAAACCAGTCAGCACCTGCAGCGGCCCTGCGGGCAAGGGGAGCGGACGGGGCAGGGCGCTGGGGTCCAGGTAGGGCCTCCGTGAATCCGTCGGGTCCGGGGCTGCCACCTGGAGGTAGACCTCGAGGTCACCCTGCACGTCCTCGGCACGAGCGCGCAGGTTGCCCGAAAAGTCCGGGGGCAGTTGCCGCCATTCGGTGTACGCCTCCGCAATCTGGGCGGTGTCGGGGGGCAGGCCATACTCCATGGTGAGTTCCACGACCGTGGCGCTCTGGGCCGGGCCGGTCACGCGGCCACGCTTGGGGACGGCCAGGATCGTGTGGAACGGGACCCGGCCCTGGAGTTCGATCGCCGTAGCGATCACCGCCAGGGGCGCACCCGGGCCCAATTTGGCGGTCTGACCCTTCCGCCGGATGCTCCCGGCAACCTGAACGGAGTCCGCCGCGATCAGCGTCACCGGCGCATAGGCGCAGAGCGCAGCCGGGCTACGCAGATCCGACAGGCGCGCCTTGCCCTCGGGGACCGGCGTATCCAGCTCGAGCACCCCCTCGATGCGCACCGCCCCGGTGGCCCGGAGCTGAACCGGCCGCTGGGAACGCACCGTGACCGTGACCCCCTTGGGGATGTGGATCCCCTGGAAGTTGAACGCGGGGCCGCAGGCCTGGGTCTGGCCGTTCCCCAGCTTGAAGTCCCGCATGGGCTCCAGCACCATGGAGGACTTGGGGTGGAACACTCCGTGGCTGCCATAACCTGCCTCCCGGCGGGCCAGGGGCTGGATCCAAGCACCCTCGCCTGGCTCCCTGCCCTCGACGCACTCGAACGAGAGCCGGTCCGGGGCCACCGCCTCGAAACGCAGGCTGTCGGCGGCATTGCGACCGGGGAGGCGCAGGAGCGGTGGCTTGGGCCCCTCATACACCAGGACCCGGCAAAACCCCCCTTCCGCACCGCTGAGCCCCCGGTCCCGGTAGTCCCGGACTCCCTGCTCCTGCTTCACCAGGACATAGACCGCATCCCCGGACTGGACCGCCCCGGCGTCCTCCAGCACCAACCGGACGGTGCAGCCGGGATACGGATCCAGGGGCTGCGGTCGCGAGACCACCAGGGTCGAGGCCAAGACCAGCCGCTCCGCCTGGGCTGTGCCCCGGCGGATGCAGTGAACCTCGAAGGCCTCTGGTCGCACCGTGGCTGGCACCAACGGCAGGGTGAAGTGCAGGTCCAGCCTGCCGCTGGCAGCGGCCATCTGGATCGGCCGGCGCCGCAACTCGAGATCCCCTGGGTTTGCGGGGGGCAGGAGTGGATAGGGAAGGTCGGTCTCCTCGGCGGTGGCGCTGACGGTGTAGAAGTAGCGGTATTCGTGCCGCAGCAGCGGCCTGCCGCTCAGGGAGCTCACGGTGTTGGTCAGGGGCAGGCCAGCAATCTCGAGGCGATAGAGCTGCCCCGGCTGCAGGCTCCCGTCTTCCAGGCCCGGCGTCAGCGGCGGCTCCGGCTCCAGGATCACCGACCGGCTGTGGATGGTCACGCTCCTGAGCCTGACGATGCCGCCATCTCCGGTGAGCTTCACCAACCGCAGGGTGTCATCGGTCACCGACAGCGGGTCCAGGTCCTGGGTGAAGAAGACTGCCACCTGGGAGTTGAGAAACAGCCGCTGGGGGTCGGTTCGGGTCCCTGTGCCCGGGCCGTAGTCGGGGACCACTTTCAAGACCCCCAGCTCGGCCTGGCGCTCCTCCGCCGCGCAGGCCACAAGTCCCGACAGGAACAGCAGAAGCAACGTCTGCCCAAGGGAATGCTGGGGTCGAACTCGCTCTTGTTCCCGCATGCTGGGTGTCCAACGCCGCCCGGTCCCGGGGACTCCTCGCCGACGCAGGGCAGTATACGCGGGCAGGGCGTGTGGGGGCCCAGCTACGTGGCGGTAGCGGCTACTTACACCGCGGGGGGTACACGGCGACGGGCCGCCCCGTCGGGGCGGCCCGTCGGCTGTTCCAGCCCCCAGCAGCTACTTGCCCTCGGCGACCCGATAGGCAACCTGGAAGCTGTTGAGGGAGGGCTGCAGGGGCGGATCGGCCGCCAGGTTGTTCTCCATGATGAACCGGAAGTTCATGAACCGGGGCAGCAGCCCGCTGACCGGGTCGCGCAGGGAGTCCAACTTGTCCAGGGACACGTACGGGGTGAGGCCGGTGGCGTTCACCCGCGGGCCCGGGGACGGCAGGCCAGGATCCGGTATGAAGTTGGCGAAGGGATACGTGGCGGAGAACTTGTTCTCCATCGCGTAGCGATAGGCCTCCTCCGCGTACGCTGGGTTCAGCAGGTTGCCCCGCTGCTGCACGATCTTGTCGTGGGTGTAGCTGGTGCTGGAGTCATCTTGGATGACATACAGCTTGCCGGAGTTGTCAAAGGTCTTCGCCGCCCGGAATTCCACGGTCAGGTTGGTGCCCGTGGGCTGGCTCGCCAGGGGTGGATCCATGAGCATCGTGAAGTCCTGGACCCGGGCAGCCGCAGGCGTCTGGGATACCTGGGTGAGGTCGGGAACGCCCCCCGGAATGCCCCGGCCCGGCCAGTTGGTCGGAACCGAATACTGGGGGTGGAGGAAGTCGTGGCGGTTCGGCTGCAGTGTGTCGAAGAAGCCGAAGGTCACCTCGGACACCCTGCGCACGAAGTCCGCCTGTGCCCAGTGCAAGTGGTCGTCCCGACCGTTGTCGATGGTCTGGAACGGGTTGCCGAGCAGGTGGTCCTTGATCCAGGAGTTCCGCGAGCGGGGTTCCACCGGCGGGTAGACGAAGATGTCGTTGCCGGTGATCGGATCCGGACCGCCGGAGACGTGGGCGCGGAAACGACCCCAACCATTGGCTCCTCCTCCGGTGCCCATGTTGTAGTAGCCGTGCCCCGGTGCCGGGAAGCAAGGACCAACAAGAGCGAGATGGAACCGG
>QJVU01000561.1 GCA_003235605.1 Planctomycetota bacterium
CCGAAGGGGCTGCCCGGCGCCGGGAACATCCTTGTCTTCAACAACGGCTTCGGCCGCGACTTCTCCTCCGTCGAGGAGATCGTGCCGCCGGTGGATACCGACGGCACCTATGCCACCAGCGACGGTGTGTGGGGACCCGAAGCCCCCAAGTGGACGTACACGGCTGCCACCGCGCGCGACTTCTATGCCCAGTTCGTGTCCGGCGCCCAGCGTCTCCCGAACGGCAACACGCTCATCTGCAGCGGCACGGCGGGGTGGGTCTTCGAGGTGACGGCTGCCGGCAAGACGGTCTGGGAGTACAGGAACCCTGATTCCGCCGCAGGAATCCTCATGCAGGGAGACCCACCCACAGGCAACGCCGTGTTCCGCGCCCCTCGCTTTGCCGCCGACTACCCGGGCCTGAAAGGCAGGAGCCTGACTCCCGGGGAACCCGTCGAACGGTACGAGGCCATGCTCCTCGTGGAGGGATCAGGCGCCCCCCATCGGGCCGGGCCAGGAACATCGGTCCAGCTCTCCCTGCACGCCGCCAGCCACGCGGGTCTCGGCTACGTCATGGCGACGTCGGCAAGCCCCGGCCTGTTGCAGATCGACCATCGGTTCCTCCGCATGGGCTGGGACCCCATCCTGGCAGCGTCGATCTGGTCCGCGGCACCCGGGATCTTCCAGAACTACGCCGGCTTCCTGGACATCCACGGTCGCGGGCACGCGACCCTGGGCATCCCGAACATCCCGGCCCTGACCGGCGTCAAGCTGCACAACGCCTTCCTGGTCATCGACCCCACGGCCCGCTCCTCGCTTCGCATGGTCTCCAACACCGCGGTCGTGGAGATCGGCCCCTGACCTGTCAGCTCGCGACAGGCATGCCACCGACCGAGCAGGCAGGGTGGCTGGAAGTGGGATCGCGCTGCCGCGAGTGCTATCCTCGGTCTCCCGGCCGGGAGCCGGCCGCTCCGAACACCCGATTCAAGACCTCCGAGGCCCTACCATGTCATGTTTGCTCCGCAGCACTCTCCTCGCCGTCGCGATCGTTCCCCTCGCCTCCTGTGCCTCGGCGCCGGATCCACAGGCCCAGGACCTTGTCCAGTCCATCGCCCACAAGAATGCGAACGTCGTCCGCCTGACGGTGCACGCGATCCCAGCGGGCGCCACGGCCTACAAGGCCGTTGCCAGCACTTCGTCGAGCAAGCTGGGCAAGCCGTCCGACCCTGAGGACCTCAAGGCGATCCAGACCGGCCAGCTCGTCGTCCTGGAGGAGACCGGCGCCATCGATGTCACGGTTCCGATCCTGATGAAGGGCGGCAAGCACTCCGCCACGACCGGTGTCACCGTGAAGGAGAGCGTCGGCAAGGACGCAGCGATCCTCATGGCTCGCACGATCGCGGGTGAGATCGAACAGGGCCTGACGAACGCCTCGATGAAGAAGTAGCTTTCTCGGACACCGCGCTGAGTCGCGACTGCCGCGCGAGACACACCCTGCTCGCTTTCAGCCCTGGCCTTCACGGCCTGGGCAGGATCGCAGGGCGAAGAACGCGCAAAACTCCGGGTCTTCCACCCACGCTCCGGCAGCTTCTGGTAACCTCGCTGACTCGGATCCGGGCCTCGCCCTCCGCCTGGCAAGCCCCCTGGACGCAAGGAGTACCCATGCGCACCCTTTTCGTCTCTGCGGTCCCCATCCTGCTCGCCGCGGCCGGAAGCCAACTGGCCGCACAGGTCACCATCAAGACCGTGGTGCGGAAGGTGAGCAGCTACGCCGCCCTGAATTCCCAGAAGGACAGCAAGTCGTTGCCGGCAAACACCGACGTGTCCAACGGCTACTTCCTCGGGGCGCAAGTGCAGGATCCCAACAACAGGTTCTGTTTCGGCTCATGCTATTCGGCAGGCCGCCACCTCGCCTCGCCGACCAGGGTTGAGCTCGAGACCTACGCAGCCTCCAGCCCGGACATCTACCTCACCTGTGTGCCCAACGCACAGTCCGGCGCCAACGAGCTGTTGGCCACGTTCAGCTCTCCGGTGCCCACTGCCGGCCGGCTCGACATCGACATCACGTCGTCGTCTCAATACTCCGCCACCGCCACCGTGGGTGTCGACGTGGGTGACGACGGCAAGCTCGAGCTCAGCACCGCCGGGCAAAGCAAGGTCGATGTCGTCCTCGGACCCTGGGGTCTTCCGGTCGCGCTGAAGAGCCTTTGTGCAGCAAGCCAGCTTGCCCAGGCCAAGTCCCTCATCAAGGTCAGCTTCGTGCCGAACTCGGGTCGCTTCACGGTGGTTGGCACGTCATGTGGTGGGGCGACGCTGCAGGGCTCGTATACCGGCTCCCATCTCGAGTTCCGTATCGACACGATCCCGCAGGGTCAGTACCCGGTGCTGGTGATCGGTATCAAGGCGCAGAGCGTCCCGATTCCCCCAGCGGGCTGTCTTCTGCACACCGACCTCCTGGTGTCGATCGGCCTGCCGACCAACGGCAACCGGGCTCGCCTGGACATCCCGGTGGCCAAACCCCCGACGGGTCGTTTCCGGGTGCAGTTCTTCAGCGTCGCCGGTGGGGCGTGGCGTTCGAGCAATGCCCTCGAGCTGGCGCTACCCTGATCTCGCCCACGCGCTGGGTGGTTGCCGAGCTAGCGGCCCGTTTCCAGCGGGTGCAGCCATTTCACGTGAACCGGCCCCGAACGATCCGTCGTGCCGGCCGCCGTCCACTGGACCTCGATGTCGAGCACGCGGCCGTGAGGCCGAAGGTCCAGGGCTCGGCTCGTCCATGGCGCAGTTCCGGTCCTCAGCTCCACGACTTCCTGTGAGCCATGGGGTCGCGCGACGAGCCGGAACGGCTCGCCGTCGCCACGCACCTGGATCACGATCCGCTCCCGCAGCCGGACGGAAACCTCGCCTACCCTGCCGTTGATCAACAGTCGCTCTTCCGGACCGACACGCGGGACGCGCAGGGACGAGGTCGTCGACCAGGCCAGACAGCCGCCCACGACAACAGCGAGCCAGCAGAGCGGGAGGCGCGGCCCTCCGAGCCGACAGAGCACACGGAGCACACAAAGGTGCAGCACGATTCCGAGCCCGAGCATGAGATCGAAGTCCCGGGGGAAGCCCAGCATGAACAGGATCACGAACGAGAACCCACAGTAGCCGAGCGCCAGGATCAGCAGGGCAGGAGCAGAGGTCAGGGTGCTGAGCCACCGCCTGCGCAACGAGCGGGGCACGGCGAACAACGGTGCTGCCAGCACCAGCGGCGAGGCCAGAACCAGGATGTTCGCGCATGTTCGGAAGTGAGCGAGGTCGAACATCCCGTAGCGACTCAGCCGATGCGGACGAAGGGGCACGAACATGTGCGTGTGGATGTTGCCCGCGTACACCATGAAGCCCGATAGCAGGGTGGCACCGGCTGCCAGGCCCAGGACCACGACCGCGACCAGCGCAGCGATGCCCACGTCGCGGAGACGTTGGGACGCCGTGCGCTGGCTCCGGGCAAGCCAGGCGATGAGGGGAACCGCCGGAAACAGGGCAAATGCTTGCCCGTGCACGGCCGCGGACATCGCCAGCCAACCCGTACCGATTGCGAGCTCGCGGCCTGGCGTCCCCGAGCTTGGGTAACGGTGGAGTGACGGGATCGCAAGGAGGAGAAACGGTACACAGAGCTGGCCGTTCTCCACCATGTTCCGCGTGTACATCAGGTGCCAGCTTCCCGCGAGACAGGCCATGTCGCAAAAGCGCTTCGTCAAGACGGAGTGCGGATCGCCCTTGCGCACACAGAGTTCATCCGTGGCCACGAGCAGGAAGAACGTGAAGAGAACTCCGACAACCGGTGCGACGAACTGCATGCCCTCGAAGCCCGCCCCCAGGTAGACCAACCTGTACAGGACGTTCGCCAGCATGTCGGACGCGCCGGCGTGATCGAACCGGGCCTGCTCGTGCCAGAAGCCGTAGTCGCCAAGAGGTTGGACAAGCGAGGTGAACCCGTACACACCCAGCACGACCGCAAGCATGCCGTTGTGGGCAACCCGACCGAGGCGGTGTGGCACGAACGCGATCAAAAGGTAGACGGCGATGGCCACGAGCCCCCCGGTTTCGGGGTATGCGTGGTAGTGCGAGACCCACAAGGCCCCTGGCGCACCGTACAGCAGCCCCAGGAGGGCCGTGACCCAAACGCAGAGCCCCGTCGCAAGGCCGCGAAGCATGAACCGGGACGGCGGAATCAAGACGAGGGTTCGGGGAGTTCGGAGTTCGCCCGCCGCCATCCTAGCAGGCCGCCAGGGCGGTATCATCTTGCTTCTCCGCGCCTCCGAATCAAGCGATGCCGACGTGGACCAACCCGAGCCGCCCGATGTCCGGGCCCGGCACGCCGCCCTCGAGGCGAAGGGCCGTGGTCTTGTCTTTGTGGGGACTGACAATGATCGCGCTCGGCGGCGCAACGAGTGAGTGGGCACTCCGCGCATACGGTGCCCTGGAACAGACGGGGAGCTTCGCGTGGCTGCGCGTGTTGGAGGGCTGTGTCGTTGGCTGGGGTATCGTGACGATCGTGCTGCGGCACCGACTGCTGGTCCTGAAGCTCAACTTGATGCTCTTCTCGCTCCTCGTGGTCACTCCAGTCGTTGCAGAACTGGCCCTGCGTGTTTCGCTCCTCTTCGAGGGATCCCCCACCAGAAGACCGGAGCTCTATGCCGACTACTTCTCGGACGACGACTACTGGAAGCTCAACCTGCGCTGGACCGGCCGCTGGGCTCCTGTCGCCAGGCGCGTTCACCCCTTGCTCGGATGGTCGCAGGCCAACGTAACCGAGCAGAACCCCCTGGGCCTGTACGCGAAGACCTCGAAGCGGCTCGACGACAAACGACGCAAGGTAGCATTCTACGGTGACTCCTTCGTCGCCGGCTCGGCCGCAGTTGCGGATCACATACCGGAGTACATGGAGCGTCAGCTCGGAGAGTCGGTCATTCTGGACTTCGCTGGCCCTGGCTCAGGAACCTATCAGATCGCGTTGATGTTCCAACAGACCTACAAGAGCATGGGCGATCCGTTCGTCGTGATCGGCACGATGCTGTATGACCTGGACCGCGCGGTGCTCTCGGTCCGCGGCGGATTGAAGCCGTACGTCGAGGTCGATGCACAGGGACGGGTCCAGCTCGAGGGCGTACCAATTCCCCGAGATCAACTCGCACTGCTCCTATCGGCACCGTTGGACTCTTTCAGCTTCCTCATGAGCTTCATCCGGACGAAACACCGGAAGCTCTGGCACATCGAGCCACGACTCGATCAAAAGAAGCGGGTCAACACCGCGATCCTGGAGTGGACGAAGGCAACGGCAAGTGTCGCGGGACTCGACGTCCTCCATGTAATCTTCTACGGCGAGCCCTCGCTGCACCGGCTCGAATGGCGGGAGGACTACCTGAAAGGAGAGCTCGAGAGGCTGGGCCTCGATTACGTGGACACCAAACCCCTGCTCCTCGAGCACTGCCGCAGGCAGGGCAAGCCGGTCAACTCCCTGTATACGCTGGACGGGCACCACAACGCGGAAGGCAACCGTCTGATCGGCGATGCCATCGTCGCCTACCTTCGAGCCCACGGGATCCGCTAGGGAAGCCCAGACGCGGCACAAAAACGTCGCAGGCGGGTCCAGACCGCGCCAACCGTTGCCACCGCGACCACCGCGACGATAGGGCTGACCGCGGCGTTGTACCTCGGCATGTAGAACTCGACGGCGGAAGCGAGGAAGACGTAGCTCATCGGCATGTACAGCAGCGCGATCCACACCAGGCGAGTCGGTCCGGGGAGAAGCCAGATCACGGGAATCCCCAACAGGAATGCCACGCAGAGTATCCACCAGAGCCAGCCGTGGGCCGCGGTCATCATCCACCGCATGTCCGGGTTCGGCGACCACCCGGGCAGCGCCGCATTCCCTATCAGGTTGCGGTAGTCCCAGGGCGACTCGCGCTCCGCGACGAGGTAGTCGTCTTCCATGTACTGCACCGCGTTGCCGAACGCGTTGGCGAAGGCCAGCCGAACATCGAACCACAGGTGCTCCAAGACCGACGCCGTCCGCGCTGCTTCGAGGGCCACCCGGAAGTGGACCTCTCCGGCCTGGAAGGGGCTGCCTTTCTGCTGCAATGCCTCCGTCAACTCCCAATGGGGCATCGCCGTCAGATCGGTTCCTGGCCCGAGCCGGCTCAGGACCCCCCTGGTGACCGTCCCTTCCTCGTCCAGCAGCTTCTGCTCATGGACGAAGTGGTTGAACAGGTGCTGCCCCATGCTCGCCGACAGACGGGCATCGCCCGTGCGAACCAGCAGAGAGAGCAGCACGCCCCCGAGCATCGCAGCAACGACGCCGAGTGCCGCCACCAGAAAACGCACGCTGCGCGTAGGCCACGGGGCGAGGGCCGCGAGCACGAGCACGGGGCCGAGCACCGCCGCCGGCGTCACCCGAACGAGTGTGGACAGCCCGAGCGCCGCCCCGGCGAGGACTCCGCGCAGCAACGGCGGCCGTCCGTCGCGAGTCAGGGCCAGCCAGGCGCCCATCACCAGGAAGAAAACCGTCAGGGACTCGGACAACAGGGCCTGGGCCGCGAGCAGAACCGGCGCCAGGACCCCACTGAGCAGCGCCGCAGCGAACGCCCAGGGCTCTGGTACGATGCGGCGGATCAGGAGATAGAGCCACACCGAGGAGAGCACGGCGAGGACATGCTGGATGAACGTGGCGATGTGAGCCAACGAGATGCCGAGGCCGCTCAGCTTCCAGCACATCCACAGGAACATCCCGTAGCCGATCGGGAAATAGCTCGGCTGCCCGTACCAGGCGAAGCTGAGCGCCGATTCCAGGTAGTGCGGAGAGTCGTTGCCCACGCCCACGGGGTGGCTCACCCAGTCGTGGACGTGCACGAGGCTCAGGAACAACACGAGCCACGGGAGCCCCGTTCGTCCGGGACGCCCAGGACCGATCCGCCATGCGAGAAACCCGAACAGAGCGAGGAAGATCCCGATGCCGATCCACGGCACCGGAAGACCGGGAAAGACCCGTCGGACCCGCCTGTCGTCCTCGGCGTGGAGCTCCATGCGCCCCAGAGGCTCGCCGTCTGCGGACACAT
>QJVU01000754.1 GCA_003235605.1 Planctomycetota bacterium
GTCTAGCTTTGTGTTCGTCGCGAGAGCCAATGCGCAATCACCGTGCCCGGGACCGAAAACGAGCCGGAAGCAAGGCTAGGATGGTCTTCCCACAGGACGGAACAGCACGCCAACGTCGAGCAAGGTGTCACCATCAGACTGACGGCTAGAGTCATCGTTCTTCTGGTCATTACCGTCGCCGCGATGTTCGTTGTCGACGGGTACTGGGATCACTCCACCGATCGGGCCCAGGCGCGCGAGAACCTGGACCGGGTCGCACGGCACCTCGGTGGCGCGCTCAGCGCGCTCGTGGAGCATGTCTGGTCCAACGAGGGTGCGGAGAACGCCGTTTCCCTGCTCCGGGATGCAAACGAGCGCCATCCCAGCATTGCGTTGAGATGGGTGTGGCTCGACGCCACGCCTGGAGATCCCCAGGCAGCTCGGATCTCCAACGGCCCCGAGATCGCGGCGAGCATCAAGGCCAAGAGGTCGATCGAAGACAGACAGATCAGCCCCCCGAAGCTGTACACGTACGTGCCAGCCAAGATCCCGGGAAGCCGCGCCGGCGCGATCGAGCTCGCGCAATCCCTGGAATCACTCGATGCTCGGACGACACAGACCTTGCGGCGATTGGTGGTATTGCTCGTAGGCCTGCTCGTGGCCAGCGCCGGTACGATCCTCCTGATCGGCATCTACTTCGTTGGACGTCCACTCCAGCTGCTGAAGAACAAGGCGGACAGGGCGGGCACGGGAGATCTCTCGGGGCCGCTGGACCTGCCCGGCAAGGCAGAGTTGTCCGAGCTGGCTGCAGCGCTCAACAGCATGTGCGAGCGCCTCGGCGAATCCAGAAGGAGGCTCGAGGCCGAGAGCGCCGCCAAGGTGGATGCTCTCGAACAGGCGCGGCACACGGACAGGCTGCGAACCGTCGGTCGGCTGGCGTCCGGAATAGCCCATGAGCTGGGCACACCTCTGAACGTCGTGTCTGGACGAGCCGCAATGATCGCCCGGCACGACCTCGATCCGGACCAGGTCCGTGACAGCGCCGGGATCATCCTCTCACAGGCGGACAGGATGACCGAGATCATCCGTCAGCTTCTCAGCTTTGCGAGACGTCGGTCGGCCGAAAAAAGCCCGCGCCGACTCACCGAGATCGCGCAGCAGGCCAAGGAGCTCGTGGAGCCGGTCGCCGCAAAGAGCGGTGTCCGGGTCGTCTTGGAGGCACCCCGAAACGGCGACAGCAACGGCTTGTACGCCCTCTGCAACCCAGCCGAGATCCAGCAGGTGCTCATCAACCTGATCGTCAACGCGATCCAAGCCTCGTCAGCAGACGGCGAGGTACGCATCAGGCTGTCTTTCGAGCAGGCCTCCCGGCGCCCAGGACAACCGGACGCGCTCGGTTCCGGAAGTGTGTGTGTCGCAGTGTCCGATCAGGGCGCTGGCATCGAAGACGAGGACCTGCCACACGTCTTCGAGCCTTTCTTCACCACGAAGGGCATCGGTGAGGGCACCGGCCTCGGACTCTCCATCGTGCACGGCATCGTGGAAGACCACGGTGGCTGGATAACGGTCGAGAGCAGTGTCGGTCGTGGGAGTTGCTTCACTGTTCACCTTCCCCCGGCGGACAGGAAATGAACGGCCACGTCCTCGTCGTGGATGACGACAGCGAAATGCGCAACCTCCTGGCGGCGGACCTGGGACTGCGCGGTTTCGTGGTGACCACCGCCGGGACCGCCGACGAGGCTCTCGTGCTGCTCCGGGAACACGCCTTCGATGTGGTCCTCGCCGATGTCTTCATGCCTGGTATGAACGGCGTCGAATTGTGCGGCCGCATCGTGGCCAACAGCCCGGACGTTCCGGTCGTGATCATGACGGCCTTCGGTAGCGTCGAGACGGCGGTGCAGTCTCTTCGGGCCAACGCATTCGACTTTGTCACCAAGCCCGTGGACACGGAGCTCCTGGCTTTGAGCCTGCAGCGGGCCGTGGAGCATCACCGACTCTCCGAGAGAGTCCGACTGCTCAGTCACCCCGTCGACGCACTGGAAGACTTCGAGGACCTGCTCGGAAAGAGCCCCAGAATGCTGGAGCTCAGGCAACAGATCCTGAGGATCGCGGATACTGATGCCTCCGTCTTGATCGTTGGCGAGAGCGGAACGGGAAAGGAGCTGGCTGCCCGCGAACTCTGCAAGCACAGCCGGCGCAAGGACGAACCCTTCGTGACCGTGAACTGCGCCGCGCTGCCACATGCGCTCTTGGAGGCTGAGCTGTTCGGCCATGCACGGGGCGCCTTCACCGATGCGCGCAACGCCCGAAAAGGCCTGTTCGTGGAAGCCCACCACGGGACCCTGTTCCTGGACGAGCTCGGCGAAATCCCCATGGATCTCCAGCCCAAGCTCCTGCGGGCCATTGAGAGCCGGAAGATCCGCCCGATCGGATCGAACAGCGAGACCGTGGTAGACGTGCGCCTGTTGGCCGCGACCAACCGGGACCTTGCGGAAGCCGTGGCGGCGGGACAGTTTCGCGAGGACCTCTACTACCGAGTCAACGTGGTGAAACTGTCCCTACCGCCGCTCCGGGAACGCGGCGCAGACACGCTGGAGCTGGCCCAGCACTTCCTGGCCATGTTCGCGGACCGCCACAGGAAGGCGGTCACCAGCATCTCCCAGGAAGCCTCCCGCAGGTTGCTCGATTACCAATGGCCAGGCAACGTGCGAGAGCTCCGCAACGCCATCGAGTCCGCTGTCGTGCTGACGGCGCATTCGCAGCTCACCATGGCGGACCTGCCAGAGAGCATCCGGGAGTACCAGGCGATGGACTTGCGGGAGGACGGTGCTCCCGCCTCCCGCCTCATCACGCTCCACGAGCTGGAGCGCCGATACATCCTGCAGGTCCTGCAGTCGGTGGGGGGCAACAAGTCCCAGGCCGCGGAGATCCTCGGACTGGACCGCAAGACCCTGTACCGCAAGCTCCAGCGCTACGGCGAGGGATCCACAGGCTAGTCCCTTGTCAGGGTTGGAGCTTGACCGCGACATAGCGCGTGTAAGCTCCGTCCTTCACCAGCAGGAGAACCGAGCCGGTCTTTGCTGCCTGTTCCACGGCCCGATGGAAGTCCTCCGCGGAGGTGACGGACTGCCGGTTCACCTCCTGGATCAACATGCCTCTCTGCAGCCCGGCGAGCTCCGCTACGGACCCCCGCCGGACCTCTGTCACCAGAACCCCCTTCTCCCCGACATAGCCCATCTGCCTTGCGAGGTTCGGGTCCAACGTCTGGATGGTGATGCCGAGCGACTCAGTCGGCGTGGTGTTCGCGGCAGCTATGGTCTCCGGGAGCTTGCCGAGGGTCACTGACAACGTCATCTCTTTGCCGTCCCGCAGCACCGTGAGCCGCTTGGTGGCACCGGGCTCCATCAGGGATACGCGGTTGCGGAACTCAGCCATGCGCTCGCAAGGCTTGCCGTCCAGCCCCACGATCACGTCGCCCCGCCGAATCCCCGCCTTCTCCGCCGGCGTACCCTCGTTTACCTGTGCTACCAGGACCCCGGTGGCACGCCCGAGCCGGAAGTTCTTGGCGAGCTCCGGCGTGACATCCTGGATCAGGACTCCCAGGTAGCCACGCGTCACGGAGCCGTGCTCAATCAACTGCTTGCTGATCAAGCGGGCCATGTTGGCCGGTATCGCAAAGCCGATGCCCATGTAGCCACCGCCATGGCCAAAGATGGCGGTGTTCATGCCCACCACCGCACCGTCCATGTTCACCAGGGGCCCACCCGAGTTGCCCGGGTTGATCGCGGCATCGGTCTGGATGAAGTTGTCGTAATCGGTCAGACCGACCGTGCTCCGTCCCTTGGCGCTGACGATGCCGGCGGTGACGGTATGGGTCAGGCCGAACGGGTTGCCGACTGCAAGGACCCACTCGCCTACCTCCAAGGCATCAGAGTCGCCGAAGTCGAGGGTCGGCAGGTCCTTCGCAGCCACCTTGATCACCGCGACATCGGAATGGACATCGGTACCTACGGTCTTCGCATCGAACTCACGACCGTCCTGCAGCTTGACCGTGACCTTGTCCGCATCCCGGACCACGTGGTTGTTGGTCAGGATGTAGCCGTCCTGAGAGATGATGAACCCGGAGCCTTGACCGACGACGTGACGCTGGGGGACGTCAGACGGTTGGAAACGCCGTCCGGGCTGACTGGGCTGACCAAAGAACTGCCGAAAGAGATCGTTGCCAAAAGGGTCGAGTCCTTCGCTGTCGGGAAAGGACAGCTGCGGCACCGCCTGCTGGAGGGTCTTGTCAGTGCGCACGAAAACAACCGCAGGGGACACCTTCCTCGCAATCCGGGTGAACGCCTCGGTCACACGGACGCTGCTTTCCCGCGCCGGCCCTGAGGAGTGGATCCTCGTGACGACTCGATGACCGTTCATTAATGCTGTGACGCTCAGGACGCCAATGGCCGCCGCGCCGTAGATGACCTTGCCGAGAGTCTGCATCGCATCCTCCTTGTGGATTCTGTCTGGGTCTTTTCTTTCCCAGTTCTACGTTGCTCCGTCGTGGACGCTCCCAAAGAGATCGCCGCGGTGCTCCTGTGGCGTAACGCCACGCTCCCGAGCACTTCAGCGTGTTCGAACTCCGACCACGATTTCGACGGGCACCCACATGTGCCGCACATCGGCATGCTCGATCATGAAACCGGCCTCCTCGAGAGCGCGGCGCACATGGATCGGACGGCAGTCAACGAGGTTGGGGAAGTGACGGTGCGTCCACTCGAAAGCCATGACCGCGAATCCACGCTTGCCCTCCTTGGAGACGGCCACAACGCACAGCCGCCCGCCAACACGCAGCACCCGGCTGCACTCTGCGAGCACCACCGGAATGTCCGGGGTGTCGAAGAGCTCCAGGGCGAAGCTCATGAAGACCCCGTCCATCGACGCAGACTCGTACGGCAAACGCTCCGCGTCTCCGCAGGTCAGTCGTACCTGACCCGCTACACCCTGTTCCGTAGCAAGCTTGGCGGCCAGAGAGCACATTCTCTCCGACAGGTCGATGCCATGAACCCGCCCGGACGGTCCCACCATGCGCGCCAACTCCACGATGCTGTGTCCGGTGCCGAAACCGATCTCGAGAATGCTCTGCCCGGACCTTGGAGCCAGAAACCGGAGCCCTGCCTCCCGCATCGGGCGCTCGGACCGCTCCGCGAGCAAGTCATAGACCTTCGCGATCTTGTTGTAGAAGGCCCTCGTCTCGTCCTTGGTCTGGAACACCCGCAGGACATCCGCGGGACGCTCGGGGTTGCTGTCGTTCATGAGGTATCTCGCAGCTGCCAAACATTGACACTCCACTTGAACGCGGGACAATCCACGGGATTGAGGACTTGGTGGGACCCACAGCCATGACCATAGAGATCCAGCTCGAGGAGCGGGGAGTCCTTTGGGTGCGAGCTTCGGGAAAGCTGGCGAGCGCAGACTACGAGGAGTTCGTCCCGGTTGTCGACGAACTGATCGCCGAACACGGCAGGGCCAGCATTCTGTTCGAGATGCACGACTTTCACGGCTGGACGGCCGGAGCCCTCTGGAGCGACCTGGCGTTCGGAATCAAGCACTTCCATGACATCGATCGGCTTGCCCTGGTGGGCGAGAAGCTGTGGCAGCGGGGCATTGCGCTCTTCTGTCGCCCGTTCACCCGGGCCCGTATCCGGTATTTCCCGGCCGAGCAGCTGGACGATGCGCGGGAGTGGCTGCACAAGGGACTGGAGCAGACCGCCAACCAGGGTCCGCTGCAGCTCCCTGGCGCACCGGAGAACGTCGCCAAGCTGATGGTGGCACTGGGCAGCGGCGATGGAGCCGAGCGGCTACGGGCGCGGGACGAGCTCGTGAAGATGGGGGCCGCGGCCACCGACTACCTGGTCCGCGCAGCGCAGGACGGACACACGCAGCTGCGCCTGGAGGCCACGCAGGCACTGGCAGAGATCGCCGACCCGAGCTCCGCGGAGATGCTGGCCGGTCAGTTCGAAGACGCATTCGAGATCGGTTGGGCAGCCGCCGAAGGGTTGAAGAAGCTCGGCCGCAAGGGTGCCAGCGCCGCGCTGCACCGGCTGCTCGAACACCCGAGCTCGCCTGGAGTACGAGTATCCGCACACCACGCGCTCCGCCACATGCAGGACCCGAACGTCCGGCACGCGGTAGCCCCCGTCGTCGCAGCGCTGGCGGACACGGCCCCCGTCGGGGAAGGACCAGTGGCGGCAGTGGCAGCCCTGGAACGACTCCGTCAGCTGGAGTAGGAGCTCCTCCCAGGAGGGGACCGAGCACCCCCCCGCGAACCTCGGCCCGCGGTCGTCAACCCGCAAACAGGGTCCGCTGGCCGAGCTCGTGGACGGCAATCGAAGCCACGTAGCCGAGCGCGATGATGGGCGCACAGCGCAGGTGCGAGGTGAACGTGTAGCGCCCCCTGGCGATACCCATCAGCCCGACTCCCGCAGCCGAGCCGACGGACAGCAGCGAACCGCCGACCCCGGCCGTGAGGGTCACGAGCAGCCAGTTGTCTATGCCCATCGCGGGGTTCATGCCCAGGACTCCGAACATCACGGGAACGTTGTCGACCACGGACGAGAGCACCCCGATCCAGACGTTGGCCCAGAACGGCCCAAGGTCGACGTACAAGAGCCGTGACGAAACCGCCAGGTAGCCGAGCTCTTGTAGGCCGCCCACGCACATGATCACGCCGAAAAAGAAGAGCAGGGTGTCCCACTCGATGGCTGCGACCCGCTCGAACAGGTCGGCCGAAGCCTCCGGCGTCTTTCCGGGGCGCACCTTGTGCACGTAGTAGCCGTAGACGAACAGGTAGCCGAGCCCGGTCGTCATCCCCAGGAAGGGGGGCACATGCAGCCAGGCATGGAAGGTCACGGCGGTGACTATCGTCGCGATGAACAACAGGATCACGACCCACCAGCCGCGACGGAGCTCGACGGATTGCACGTGCGCGGCAGTGCCATCCCGAGGCACCGCCAGGGCGAGGATCGCGGCGGGGATCAGCCAGTTGGCGATGGAGGCTGGCAGCAGCTCCATGAACTGCAGGGTCTCGACCTTCCTGGCCTGC
>QJVU01000454.1 GCA_003235605.1 Planctomycetota bacterium
CCCGCTCCTGGCCGTCGGCGACCTTGATCGCCAGGCCCAGCTTCCGTCCCGCAATGCCCAAGGCGTAGACCCCCTCGGCGCCGTTCTTGGGATACACCTGCCCGGGCAGGGCTCGCACCAGGGCGGTGCAGAGCCTGCCCTCCCCCGCCAGGAGGAACGGCTCCCGGGTGATGGCCCCAAAAAGGCTGCGGCATGCCCCGGCCCGAACGGGATCGAGGCCGTCCGGGTTCGTCAGGCGTGCAAACGCCCGGGCGATGCCCGCGAGGGGCATCCAGAACGTCGGTGCGCCACAACCGTCCAGACCTGTCTCGATCTGCTCCACGTCCACGTCTGCCATGGCGGCCACGGTCTCCCTCACGATTCGCTGCGATTCGGAGTGGGGATCCAGGTAGTTGGCGGATGCCACTCCCAGGTCCCGCGCCAGCAGCAGGAAGCCCGCGTGCTTGCCCGAGCAGTTGTTGTGGAGCTTTTGCGGTTTGCCGCCGCTGCGGGCAACCGCCAGGGCTGCCTCCCTGTCCAGGGGCGCATGGGGACCGCAGCCCAGGTCGGCCTCGGTGAAGCCACCCTTCTCCAACAGGCCCTGGACCACCTCCACGTGTTGGGGCGTGCCGCCGTGGCTGGCGGACAACAGCGCCAGCTCGCGGCTGGAGAGCCGCAGCCGTTCCACCACTCCACGCTCCAGCAACGGCAGCGCTTGCAGGGGCTTCACCGCGGAGCGGGCGTACACCATGAGGTGCGGATCGCCGAGGGCAAACGTGATCTCGCCGTCCTCCACCACCACTGCCGCTCCACGATGCCACGACTCCACGCGCTCGGTGCGGGTCACTCGGGCCAGTACCGCCGTGGCATCGGGATCGGGAACCGGGGAGCGGTTGCCGTTGGCAGGAGCCGTCATGAGATCGGTCCTTGTACGGGCACCACGGAGCAAGAGAAAGGCCCAGTCGCACGGCAACTCCCGGAGCCCGGCTGCTTGCGGCGGCACGGCAGCTGCGTATCTAATACCCAGTGCCCTACGAACAAGGAGCCGAACGAGCTTGTCTGAGGAGGATCTGGTCGAGGTCGAGCTGTCTCGTGTAGTCATACAGGAGAAGGACGACCATCAGTTCATCCACCTGCGCGAACGACAGGGGAAGCGCTCCTTCCCCATCGTGATCGGCTTCAACGAAGCTGCCGAGATCAACCGCAAGCTGCGCGGCCTGGATTCGGTGCGACCGCTCACGCACGACCTGATCGGCAGAGTGCTCCAGTCATTGGACGCTGTGGTTGAGCGGGTCGTGATCAGCGAGCTGCGCGACAGCACCTTCTACGCCACACTGGTGCTGCGTTCCGACAGCACCCAGAGGCTGGTGGACTGCCGACCCTCTGACGCAATCTGCCTCGCGGTCCAGACCCAGGCACAGATCTTCGTAGCGCGGCAGGTGCTGGACATCGTGGCGCCGTCCTAGTCGAGCCGCTAGAGTCAGTTCCGCGGAAAGCACGCCCCCTACACGCGGAGGGTTGGCCGAGTGGCTGAAGGCGCCGGTTTTGAAAACCGGTTTACCGCAAGGTAACGGGGGTTCGAATCCCTCACCCTCCGCACACCTTCGTACATTGCGGCCGCCTCCGTCGGCAGAAAGGGCCTTTGATTTTCCCCACCTTGCCGAGCAACGGTAGTAGGCTGGTGGTCTCCAACCACAAACCAAATCACAGACCATGTTCCAGTCCATCCTCCGCACAGCGCTCCGCACTTCGCTCTGCGCACCCTTGCTGTTGCTTCCCCTCACTCTGTCCTCGTGTTCCAGCGCCCCGCTGGCGGCGGACACCGGTGACGAAGGCGAAACCCTGGTCTTCTCCCACCCGGGGGACACCATCCCTGAGTGGGTCACGACCCCTGGCGTGCAGGACACCGAAAAGCTCAGACACTTCACCGGCATCTCCCGCAAGTTCGCCACCGAGGCCGATGCCCGCCAGAGCGCGCTCGACGACGCCCGCGTCCAGATCGCCGACTATCTCGGCACCAACGTCAAGCGCCTGGTGCGCCAGGTGAGCGCCTATGTCGGCGCGTCCTCGGAGATCCTGGACCCTGGCAACGTCAGCGACGCGGCCACCAAGCTGGAGTCGGACTCCAAGGTGTTGGGGACCGCGGGCAGGATCTTCTACGCCCAGAAGTGGCGGACCACAGACGCGGCCCCCCGGACATACTGGAAAGTGTACGTGTCGGTGCCGCTCAACCGCGGCGCGGAGTACGACCTCGCGATCAACGACCTGAAGGCACAGCTCGAAAAGGAGCGGGACGAGAAGAAGCAGCGCAACATCGAAGCCGCAATCAACCGCCTCGAGGAGCTGAAGAAGCAGGGTTGGTTTGACAAGTAGGGCGCGACACCTGCCGGACGCCGCCCTGATCGCGACGATCTCGGCGCTGTACGGGTGCTCCCTGTTCGCGGGTGACCCGAGCTTCGACGACTACGTCGATACCGGCGGGTCTCCGAAGCGGAAGCAGGCCCCGGCCAAGGTGGAGTTGAAGATGGTCTTCTCCTACCCGAAGGAGGCACCGGCCTGGACGTGGTCGGGAGTGACCAGAGCTCCGGGCGAACCCAGCGACCTCCACTTCACCGGCGTGTCGAAGCAGTTCGCCACCGAACAGGATGCCCGCATGGACGCGCTGCGGGACGCAAGGGAGCAGATTGCGGCCTACGTGGTTACCGACGTCAACAGACAGGTGCAGAGGGTCAGCGTGGCCAGCGGCCGTAGCTCGGAGATCCTGGATCCGGGGACCGTGCAGGAAGACATCGCCAGGCTGCTGTCCCAGACCACGCTGGTTGGCACCGCCAGCACCCAGTACTACATCCAGCAGTGGATGCGCCGGGAAGATGGCGCCGAGAGCTTGTTCTGGAAGGCGTATGCGCTCGTGGTCTTTCCCGAGAAGCAGAACGAGGAGATCCGCACGGCGGTCCTGCGGAGCAGCGCCCAGAGGCGGATCGACCAGTTGGAGAAGCTGGGCGAGATGGGCACGGCGGCCAGGGTCCGCAACTTCGAGGAGCGCCTGCGGGAGGTACGGCGCGCGATGCAGGAGGGGCGGCACGTCGATGCCATCTCCCGGGCCCAGGACCTGCTGGACAGGCTGCACCCGGCGGAGGCCTCGGTGCGGCGGACCGACGCCCCCACGAGCCGTCCGACGCCGACGAAGGAGCCGGAGCCGCCCCAGGCAGCTCCCCGGGAGACGTCTCGGGAGATGCCGCGGGCTCCCCTGCGGCCTTCCGAGGCGTGGCGAGCCTCCGGTGCCCGCACCCGGGGAGCAACGATGGCGGCCAGGACGGCGAAGACGGCACAGGAAGAGCAGGCCCATGTGCGCAGCGGCCTCCACGCCACCCATCGCGCCCTGGAAGCGCTGTCCCAGGACCGGCTGGTGCACGCGCGCAAGCTGCTGTTGGACGCCCGCTCCCGGGCCCGGGCGGCGGCCAGGAGGCTCGACTCCCTGGAGCTTCGCCACCAGGCCCGCCTGTTCGACGAGTTCCTGAAGGCAAGCGTCGAGCAGAACAGTGCTACCGTGAAGGCAGACCATCGCAAGAGCCTCGAGGGCCTGCTGGAGAGCTACTGGTGTTCCGCCGCGGAAGACGACCGCTGCCCGCAGTGCGGCGCGGAGCACAGGCCCCGCCCGCAGCGGTAGCATCGGGGCGCCTACTGGATGGTGATCCCCAGGCCGTTGGTGAAGATCGCCTGCAGCGCTCGCCGTGAGTTGGTGTCCGCGACCACCAGCTGACTCCGCAGGAAGAAGCCCTTCAGGCTGGAGTCGTTCGGGATGGCCGCCGGCAGCACCAGGGTGCCATCGGACTTCGACGGTGTGCCAGCCGTGGTCTTGAGGATCAGCTCCGCCACGGAGTCGGAATGCAGGAAGCACCCGGGGGCGCCGTACGGTCCCAGGTCGATGCTGGTCATGGTCTTGTTCACGCCCAGGATGGTCAGCGCCGTGGCCGAGGGTGGCAGGTCCTTCCCCAACAGTTGGAAGCCCTGGTTGCCCACGCTCGGGGTCTGGTTCGCCTCCCAGGTGCCGACCTTGCCGAAGCCATCGGAGCAGCCCTGCCCGATCACGGTCACCCCCGTGACGGTCCCGATGGGTGCGCACCACAGGCGGAACTTCCACTGGTGGCCCTTGTAGGGGCCGTTCCACGGAGCCGAGTTGGTCGGGCTCCACTTGTAGGTCTGGATGCCGGGCAGTGTGCTGCCGTAGCCCTGGGTCGAGCACTGGGACCCGTTCACCGGGATCCAGGACACCCAGAACGTTGTGCCCTGGGCGAGGACGACCGGCTTGCTCAGGTTCGCGCCCTGCCAGGAGTTGGTCGTGCTCATGCTCCACGAGCCCCGAGCCAGCTCGGCCTTGGGCTCGTCCTTGGTGGCATCGTGGCTCCAGATGCCCACCACGCTGGTGCCGGTCCGCTCGCCGGTGAACACCTGCACCGCGAACACCACCAGCGACTTCGGCGCGGAGGTCTTGATGCAGTCGGTGTAGTTGGGGCCACCCATCGACCAGCTGTCGGCAAAGGTGTTGCCGTCGAACTCGGCATGACACGGGGTCTGGGCGCGGCCGATGCCGCAGAGGAGAACGGTGAGGATCAAGGCGGTGGTGGGCTTCATGAGGCGGGATTGTAGATGGTCCAAGGGGGCTGGCGATCGGGCCGGCAAAAAAGCAAGGCCCCGGGGCCCCAGGCTTGCCAAGCCCGGGTGTTGTCGGTTCACTGCTGGCTCACCGTGGAGAGGTGGCAGAGTGGCTGAATGCACCACCTTGCTAAGGTGGCGTAGGGGCAACCCTACCGGGGGTTCGAATCCCCCCCTCTCCGCCATTCTCCGGGAGGGCAATGGGCCGGTCTGATTCGTACCGGGCTGAGGTCTGGCTGATGATGCTGTGGCTCGCGGGCTGCGCCACACCCAACCTCGTGGCGACCGCGGCGCCTCCGGAGAGCACCGTCTACGTCGACGGCCGGCAGACGGGGGAACGTGGCCACGCGAGCCTCGCCTTGGGTTACTACGGCCATGTAGCCGTGAGCGCCGCGGTCGATCCGGCTCCGGAACGGGAGCGCGACTACCTGGAGGAGCTGCGCCTGGTGCCCGTGCCCGCCCCCTTCAGCCGATGGCTGTTCCCCCTGGATTTCTTCCTCGAGGTGGCGACCTACCCGTTCTGGGATCCCTACAGCCACCGGGTCGATCTGGTTCTGGAGCCCCGTACCCTCTTGGAACCGGGGGTTCCCGACCCGAACGCCGAGGCCATCCGTGCTCGTGCCCGGCAGGCCCGGTTCGAGCGATGAAGTTCCGCGGTCGCCGCGCCCTGCTGTTGGGCCTGGGCCGTTTTGGCGGCGGTGTGGCGGCGGCACGCTATCTCCTCGGGGAGGGCGCGGAAGTCCGCATCGCGGATCGCTGCGGTCCCGATACGTTGCGCGGCTCCCTCGCGGAGCTTGGCCGGCACGACCGCATCGAGTGGTGTCTCGGCAGCGAAGACCCGACCCTGCTCCGGGGGGTGGACCTGGTGGTGGCCAACCCGGCGGTCCCCCAGGACAACGTCCTGCTGCTGGAGTCGCAGGCCCGGGGTGTGGAGATCACCCAGGAGGTAAACCTGTTCCTGGATGCCTACCCTGGCCAGGTGGTGCTGGTCACCGGCACCAACGGCAAGTCCACCACCGCGACGCTGCTGGCTGCAGCGCTGCGCGCAGGAGGGGTGCCGACGCTCTTGGGCGGCAACATCGGCAACAGCCTCCTCCACGCCGAAGCCCGCAGCCAATGGCAGGCAGAGCAGATTGCCGTGGTGGAGATCTCGTCCTTCCAGCTGGAGCGGCTCTGTCTCCAGCGCCACCGGGTGCTGGGTAGCGTGCTCACCCGCATCACCGAGGACCACCTCGATCGCCACGGGAGCCTCGCAGCCTACCACGCCGCGAAGGCGCGGGCGGCATGCGTCGCCAAACGCTTCCTGATCCACGGCGCCAGCGACGGGGCCGCGGCCGCGATGACGAACGAGGGCGCCGAGCGCATCACCTACACGACGGAGACACCGCGGTCGGGGCAGGTCGGCGTGCGTGACGGCTGGTTGTGGGCCGAGCTCCACACCGCGCGCGGCGCGATCTTGCATCCGGACGCGCTGCTGCTCCAGGGCAGGTTCCAGATCGAGAACGTGCTCGCCGCGGCGGCGGCGGCCTGCACTCTCGGAGTGGGACTCCACCCTGCCGCCACCGGCATATGCCTGGTGCGCCCGTTGCCGCACCGGTTGCAGCTCCTGTGCACCCTGAGCGGGGTGGAGATCCACGACAACTCGGTCTCCACCCAGGTGGAGAGCACGCTGGCCGCCCTCGACAGCATCCCCGGCGAGGTCCACTGGGTCGGCGGGGGCAAGAGCAAGGGTGGCGATATCGGACGGCACATCCCAACGCTCGCCGCGGCCGTCGCCAGCGCCCACCTCTTTGGTGCTGTCGCCACCGACCTCGCTGCAGCACTGGAGGGAACGGTCCCGACCACGGTCCACGTCGACTTGGAGTCGGCGCTGGATGCCGCCCTCGAGCGGGCCCACAACGGCGAAGCCATCCTCTTCAGCCCCGCTTTCTCCTCCCACGACCAGTTCGTCAACTACGTGGCACGCGCCGAACGGTTCCATGCGTGGGCTGAGCGGCATCGTCGGGGGGGCGCCCTGCCGGCCCAGGCACGGTCCCGGGGTGGCCCCCAGGCCTCGTGGAGCTAAACTCAGCTGACCTCGCCCGTCGAGGTCTTCTTCATCCATGGAATACTGCTCGGTCTGCAAGAAAGCGTTGGCCACCATCCACATCCTGGAACTGGAAGATGGCGAGGTGGTGCAGCAGAAGAACCTGTGCGGCAACTGCGCCGAGAACTCGGGCGAGGTCCACCCCAAGACCACGACGATGAAGATCACCACCCAGGCCCTCGAGGAACTGATCGGGAGCCTCAAGGGCGAGAGTACTGGGGCGCGCGCCGGTCCCAGCTGTCCCGGTTGCACCATGACCCTGACCGAGTTTCGGACCCGCGGCCGGCTGGG
>QJVU01000329.1 GCA_003235605.1 Planctomycetota bacterium
TCACTGGCGGCCCTCCGGATCCAGAGCCAGCCGGGGCAACGGGGGACGGCGACAGGCGCGCACGCCCGCCGAACGTAACCGGGATGGGTTGGTTGCTTCAGCGGTTCCGGAAGTCCTGGTGGCAGGCCGTACAGGTCGCTTTGATCGTCTTCACCACCGCCTTCGCCTCGTCACCGGCGTCCCCGTCGCCGGCCTCGAACCTCTTCAGGAGCGCCGCGAGCTTCCGGGCCTCTTCCGTGCTCTTCTCCAGGTGTCCGCGGAATGCGTCGGGGCGCCGCCTGGCTTCCGGCATCGCGAGGCACTGGTCGAGGATCTCGACCACCCTGGTCGCCTCGTTCCTGGCGCTGGCGTCCGGGTGGTCGGGGTCGGGTCGCCAGTCCCGCTTGCTCAGGGATGCGACCACGTCCCAGGAGCGGGGCAGCTCGATCATCGCGTTGCGGAAGCCGGACAGGCGGTGCGCGGGGGGGAAGTCGAAGCGGTAGGCCCGCGTGGCCGCAGGGGACGGGATCTCGCCGAAGGCGATCGCGGCGTAGAGCCCCTCGTAGGCCTGCGAGGTTCCGCACCACTGGCGCATCTCGGCAACCGCCTGTTCCCGCGAGACGCCATCCAGCACCACGCGCCCGATGGCGGCGGCGGCCGGCCCGCGGTGCTTGCCATGGAAGCAGTGCACGTAGAACGGCCCCTCGAGCTCGCGAAAGGTCTTGGCGATCGAGAGCATCTCGTCCCTGGTAAAGCCCCGGTAGCGGATGGGCACGTGCACGTAGCGCATGCCCAGCTTCTCGGCGGTGACGTGGTCAGGGACCTTGCCGTCCACGGAGAGGATCGTCTTGACGCCCATCTCGGCGACCTTCTCGAGTCCCACGGGCCCGTCAGGCTCGCTGCCGGAGATGATGGAGCGGCTCAGGTGGTAGACGTTGTGCAGAGCCTGGTGCTCCGCGGGTGCCGTGTCGTGAAGCTGCACCCGCTCGGCAACGGCGTAGGCGGTGCCTGTCGCCGGGAGCGGTCGCGAGACGGGAGGAAACGCCGTGGTGGCGCAGGCGGTGAGGAGCAGGGTCAGGGCGAGGGTCTTGGGTTGCATGGGGACGTGTCCTCTCGAACCTTGTCTTTTGGAGCCTGTCTCTTGGCAGGACCTGTCTCTTGGCAGAGCAGGGAGTCCTTGCAGGGGGGTGAGGGGGAGCGGGGTCGCGCGGCCGAAGGCAAGGACCATGCCCGTGAGTGGGAGCTCGCAAGACTCGGTGACACTTGGGGTTTGGGTTGGAGGTGGCAGCCAGATGAGGCGGCGTCGTTTCCCTTGGGAAACCCGTGTGTGGGATCCGTGACGCGGAGCATGGATGCGGATGGGCCTTGGTCCGCAACGCTGAGCCACCCAAGGGCCGTCGGACATGCAGGCATCGTCTCGCACGTTCCGCATGTCTGGCGGGCACGTCCATGCGCCAAACTGCGCACGTCCATGCGCCAAACTGCGCAGGCCCATGCCTCCGACTCGCAGGCCTAAACCCAGCTCGCGATCGTCAGCCCGGCGGCCGCGGCCCATCGAACCATGACCTTCCTCCCCAGGTCCGTGGGTCGGTCATTCCACCGACCGCGGGCCTGGATGATCCTTCGCTGGCCAGGATCCACCTCGATGGTGAGCATCCGGATCGGGCCCCTCTCTTGCTCCACCTGGAGACTCCAGATCGAGGTTTGCCCGGTGCGGCACCAGCGGACGTACGTCGCCACGCAGTGGTGCATCCCCCGGCCATCGGCGATGAGCTGCGCCCCGGAGGTGAGCTCGTGGATCGTGTAGATGCGCTGCTTCGCGTTGCGCGCGCTGCCCACCACGGAGTGGAAGCCGGGGATGCCGCTGGCAGGCCAGGTGACGTTCGCGTCCTTGCCCCCCGCCATGCCCAGGCGGTGGTGCCAGTCCCGCACCTGCCGCAGCAGGGCCGAGGGGTTGCGCCCCCGCATGGAGAGGTTCGGCTGCGGCGGTCCCAAGCGCCGGAGACGTCCGCCTTCTGCGACCACGTCCCGGTGTTCGAACCGGTGGTGGTGGAGGAAGTCGAGGATCGGCGCAACGTGGGTGGTGTCCAGGGGGTGGCGGATGAAGAAGCGGAGGACCGACACCCAGAACTCGTTCTCGTCCTGGGAACTGCGGTGTGCGTGCAGTGCGCTGGGTCCGGCGGGTGCGTGCGGCGCGCGCGATGCGTGCGGTGCGGCGGGTGCGTGCGGTGCGCCGGGCCCTCTGGCCGGGTCGGCCCCGTCGCGCCAACGGCAGAGGCACGTTCCCCGCAGCGCTTCCGCCAGGCGCTCCTCGCCGCCCAGACCGAGCACCTGCCCGAAGCGCAGGGCCTCGAGCACCGTGTAGTCCTCGGGCGCTTTCAGGAAGTAGTGTGCCATCTTCCGCGTGAGGGGGAACGGCAGCTTCCCCGCGGTGCGGATGTTCTTCCCCGCTCCGACCAGGACGAACCAGCGGCGGTGCTCCGCTCCCTGGGGCTCGCCGTCGAACCACGCCGCGTCCAGGAATGCCGGCACGGGGAACCGCCCGTAGAGGTGTCGTGCCAGGGAAGCGAACCGCCGCCGCGCGTTGTAGGACCGGGGCCGCCAGGTCTCGGGAGCCTGGTGGAGGTGCTCGGGATGTTCCGCGAGGCGCAGGACGGCGAGGAGGTACAGGTCCTCCGCTGCACCGCCGCTCCCGATGCGCTCGAACAGGATGTCCGGGCAGACATCCATGAGGTGCCGGAGCAACCGCCGCGCCAGGGCTCCCTGGGCGGGGACGTCGTCTCCGGCACCGAGGCTCCCCTCCACGATCTGCCGCAGGATACGTGCCTTTCGCCGCGCCCCTCGGGCTGCATGCACCCTGGCCTGGTGCACCGTCGCTTGCTGCACCACGACCTGCTGCACGCGGGCCTGGTGCACTCGGGCCTCGGCGCCCTGGCGAGCTGCGTGGCGGCGCTCGACCTCCATCTGTTCCCAGGTCTTGTAGATCCCGCAGAGCAACCCGCTCTGTCGGCACCAGTCGAGGTACTCGGCGGTGGAACCGATCCCCAGAGACTGGATGTGCTGTTGCAGGGGCAGGGGGAGCGACGCGAGGGGAAGGGTAGCCTTGCGCAGCTTCCGCTTGCGCTTCTTGGCCTTGTGGGAGGCAGGGGCTGGCTGGTTGTCCTTGTTCTTGGCCATGGTGGTTGGCCGTGTTTGGTGGTGATGGTCGGTGGTGTTCGGTGGTGGTGTTCGGTGAAGAGCTTCGTGGGATCGTGGGTACGGACCGGTAGCGGAACGCGAACCCGGTGTTGCTGGTCGTGAACGCGCGTGAACGCGTGTCGATGCGTGCTGGCGACTCGGGCCCCTTGGCGAGCGTTGCCCCGTGTCAGCGGGGAAGACCCATGCACCCGATGCCCGTGCACGCGTGTGCACAGGGGGTCGAGACCCGAGGCCAGGAAACCGTGGGTACGGACCCCCGCCGCTCGTGGGTCATGGGCTCCCGACAACCGCGAGGCCGCTAGCGCGCGGCCTGGAACAACCTGGCCAGACTAGCGGCTCCCGCGTGGGGGGAGGCTCAGGGGTTGTTTGCTGGTACTGACGAGCATCGAAGACGTGCTCCTTTCTCGGGGCGGAAGATGGTGCCCGAAGCCTGCGCACTTTGCAAGTGCCGGTGAGGTAACAGCGTCGTTTCGTCGGAAGCGCTGCCCCGTCCACGCCGGGATGTTTATGCTACGGGATGCCACCTCGTCCCCACGGAGACCATTCGACCATGCGTTACTCCATGCACCCCCTGCACCCTCTGTGCTCTCTGCACTCTCTGCGCACCCTCCGTTCCCCGCGCGCCCTTCGTTCCTTCGTCGGCTGCCTCGTCGGCTGCTTTGTCGGCTGCGTCGTCTTGGCATCGACCTGCCTTGCCCAGGCGCCTGGCTGGGTCCAGGTCACGACCCAGAACACGCCAGCAGGCCGCTGGTCCCACGGCATGGCGTACGATCTGATCCGCGGCCGGACCGTCATCTTCGGGGGCACCACCGCCAGCAGCAACTACGTCAACGACACCTGGGAGTACGACGGGAACAACTGGACCCAGATGCAGCCCCAGACCGTGCCCCCGGCGCGCCGCCTCACCGGGATGGCCTTCCAGTTCCTGCCGCGCCTGAAGATGGTGATGTTCGGGGGGCTCGCCTCCACCGGGGTGCTCGGGGACACCTGGGAATGGGACGGCAAGGACTGGACCCTGTTGAAGCCCCAGAGCTCTCCAAGCGCCCGCCGGTCCGGGGCGCTGGCGTACGACACGGCGCGGCAGCGCACGGTGCTCTTCGGGGGACACGACGGCAGTGCCTACGTGAACGACACCTGGGAGTGGGACGGCACGAGCTGGACCCAGATCAAGACCCAGAACGCGCCCACGGGACGCTACACCAACATGGTCTATGACTCGGCGCGGCAGCGCATCGTGATCCACAGCGGGTTCCCTGGCTACTACGGAGACACCTGGGAGTACGACGGCAAGGACTGGACCCAGGTGAAGACCAACACGGTTCCCACGGGGCGTTGCTGCGCGGGCGTGGCGTACGACATGGCTCGGCAGCGCATGGTGATGTTCGGGGGCTACAGCGGCGCCTATCGCCAGGAGACCTGGGAGTACGACGGCAAGGACTGGACGCTCCTGACGCTGTCGGTCCAGCCCGTGGCTCGCTACGGCGGGGACTTCATGGCCTACGACCAGAGGAGAAGTCGCGTGGTGATCTTCGGCGGCTTGACCCAGGGCTCTCCCAGGCAAGCCGCGGACACCTGGGAGTTCGTGCCGTCCCTGGTGGGGAGCCCGTCGACGATCTCCATCGCTTCCGGAGGCACCCATGCGTTCGCACTGGATGCCGGCACCACGAACGGGAACAGGTCGTACTGGATCTTCGGATCGGTGACGGGAACGTCCCCGGGGGTGACCCTGGGATCCGCGGTGGGGCCGGTGACGATCCCGCTGGTGCCGGATGTCTATACCAACCTGACGATCGCCCTGGCGAACATCAGCCCCTTCGTGAGCACCCGGGGGACCCTGGACGCTGCGGGCAAGAACGCGAACGGGAAGTTGGTCGTGCCGGTGATCAGTGACCAGGGGTTGATCGGGTTGACGCTCTATCACGCCGGCCTGGTCTACGATTCCAGCAACAACTACTACCTGGCCACCAACCCGGTGAGCGTGCAGCTGGTGAAGTAGCACGGGCCCGGCTCCGCAATCGACAGGAGCCGGTCTCGTGGGGATCGCGCAGGGGTTGTGGCTCCTTCCTGGGTCCCCTGCCCAGGTTGCGGAACCGGATTCCCTGGGAGACGAGGCTCGCCAGGGATCCCGGCAGCCAGGGCTCCCATCCCCCTTCACCTGACCGCTCGGCGCAACCGATAGGCCCCATGGAACCCGCGTGGAGCCCATGGAACATCTTCTTCAGCCTCGGAATCTCGGTTGGGCACGGTTCAGGCTGTCCCTGTCCCGGTCCCTCTCACTCTCCCACTCCCTGGTCCTGGCTCTGGCCCTGGTCCTGTCGTGTCTGAGCCTGGCGTCCTGTACCAGCTACCTGGAGCTGGGAGACGCGGCGTACGAGCGCAACAACTGGGAGGTCGCCATCATCAACTACCAGCGGGCGATGCGGGCCTCTTCGGACCCTGACGAGCTGCAGCATTTGAAGGCGAGGCTTGAAGAGTGCCAGACCCGTGCCGGAGCGGAGCACTTTGCCGCGGCGCAGGACCTGGTCGGCATTGGTGACTATCCCAAGGCCCTGGCCCACGCCGAAAGGGCGTTTCGCTACACGCCGACCCCGGAGGTGCAGGCGCTGCTCCGCGACCTGCGCAGCAGGGAAAGTGCACGCCTTCTGGCCCTGGGGAAGGCCGCGTTGGAGAGCCAGCAGTGGGATCAGGCGGTCCGCAGATTCCAACGTGCCCAGGAGCTTCTGCCCACGGAGGAAGGCGCGGCCCTGCTGGTGAGGGCGGTCGCCGAGCGGCAGAAGTACCACGCTGCGGAGTTCCTGCGTCTCGAGGACGAGGCGCTCGAGGAGTTGCACCAGCGCAACTGGTCGGCGGCGGCTGAGCTGTACCGGGCCGCGCACCATCACGGCAAGTCCGAGCAGTCGGTCCTCCAGCACCGGTTTGCCACCCGCATGGCCGAAGCCGAGAGGTTGCTTGCCGAGGGGCCTTGCGACAGCCACAGGGCGGAGCTGGTGGCGAGGGTGTACGAGGAGGCTCTGGGCTGTGGCTATGACACCGCCTACGTGCAGGCGCGCCTGGAGATGGTGGAGCCACGGGAGTACATGATCACGATTCACAGCGCGGTGATCCTGCCCTTCAAGCCGGGTTCCCAGCAGCCGTGGGACGGCATCGCGGTGCGCCGGGTGAGGGGAGCCGATGAGCTGCTCCGAGGCCTGGGCACGTTCGCGGCGCCCGGAGTGGAGATCGCACTGCTCGGAGGACGGGCTTTCCAGCGCATGTCCTCGACCCGCGAGGCACCGGACTGCTATCCGATCGTGAAGCTCGGGGAGCAGGTCTACGGCGGCCCGGACTGTGCCCGGGAAGACGACCTGAGGCCGACCTGGAACCTGCAATTCCGGGTGATTGCCAACGGCTTGGATCCGCGGGTGCTGGGTCTGCAGGTCTTGGACAGGGATCTCAAGAGCAGCGACCGCGTGGGCTCGTGGAAGGTCCCGCTGACAGAGCTGATCATGGATCCCGGGACGCGGGTGATCCGGTTGTTTGATGAGAGAGGCCGGCTGCAGGCGGACGGGTTGCTGGCGGTCAAGGTGACGACGACGCGGTTGTAGGTGCGGAGCCGCCATCGGCGGGCTTGTGGGGCCCAGCTCCATGTGTCGAGGCCTGCGATGAGGTCAGTCGCTGTCCGCATCCCCCAACAGCGCATCGACCTCGGCAGCCAACGTCGGCAGGTTCGTCTCGACCACACCCCACACGATGCGGTCGTCGATCCGCGCGTAGGCGTGCACAAGGATGTTGCGGAACGCAATGATCCGGCGGTGGCCCGTGATCTCCCCGACAACGCTCGT
>QJVU01000205.1 GCA_003235605.1 Planctomycetota bacterium
TGCGCCGCCTCGATCGGATCACGACCTTGCATCCGGAGTCGTTCATCGGGCCGCTGGCGAAGCTCGTGGGAAGACCGCTGCCAAAGCGCGAGCTTCCGGCACCCCTGGCAGCCGCCTGGCAGGCCCTGCAGCGCGGAGACTACCAGGGAGTGGGTGCGGCCCTGCAGCTGCACGCCCTGGCCGACCTGGAGGTGTCCTGGCGCGCCGAGGCCTGCTACCTGTGCGGTGTCGCCGAGCTGCGCCAGGGTCGAAGCGACGCCGCCCTCGAGCTGTGGCAAGTGGGGAAGGACAAGTTCCCCGGCACCAACTTCGGTTGGAAATGCGCTGCGGAGGTGGAGGGCCACGGTCCGCTCTACTACGGGTTCGAGGTCTATCGGGATCTGCCGCCGAAAGTGCTCGAGGCCACCGCACCGGGAAGCCGCGCCCCGGCCGGTGCCTACAGCGAGGAGGAACTGCGCCGGCGCGGCATCGAGTTCCTGCTGTGCATGCAACGGTCGAACGGGGGCTACACCGACAGCCGCTACGACTTCGGGGGCACGGACTCGCTGCCCAACGTGCACGTTGCCTGCACCGCACTGATAGGTCTCGCGCTCTTCGTCACCGCGGATCCGGCAGACAAGGCCCTCAGCGGCCGAACCGACCGGGCACTCGAGAATCTGCGCAGCCGGTATCTGGTCGCCCCTGAAAGCACCAACACGGCGGACGCGGACGAGCTGGTCTGGGCATACGCGTACCGAGCCAGGTTGCAGGCCGAGCAGATGCAGCGCTCGGACGGGAGCCCACCCGGAACGGGCTGGCGGGCGAAGACCTGGTCCGCGTGGAGCGGGGAGCTCCAAGAAGTGGTCGACCAGCTTCTCAAGCTGCAGCCGGACTCCGGCCAGTGGCGCCACGAGTACCCCAATCCATTCGCTACCGCGACCGTCCTGCAGGTCCTGGCCCTGGCGAAGAAAGCCGGTGCCCACATCGACACCAGGCGCGTGGCTCGCGGCATTGCTGCGCTGAAGCGGTGCCGGGGCGAGAGCGGGGGCTTCACCTACGGCAGCGTGAGTCGCGGCAGGCCGCGGGTCGACGTCCGGGGAGCCGCGGGGCGGATGCCACTGTGCGAGCTTGCGCTGCTGCTATGGGGCGAGTCCGATCAGGAGAAGCTCGGAAAGGCCATCCAGGTCTCCTTCGAGCATCACCATCGGCTGGAAGCCGTGCGCAAGTACGACGACCATGCCGACCGGTTCGGCTACGGCGGCTTCTTCTTCTGGTTCGACATGCTGGGTCGCACCGACGCCATCCTGGCGTTGACCGACAAGGGGCAGCGCGACGAGTTCCTGCAGCGGCAGCGCGAGATCGTCCTCGAGATCCCCGAGATCGACGGCTGCTTCGTGGACTCCCATGAGCTGGGGCGCACCTACGGCACGGCCATGGCGCTCCTCTGCCTGGCGAGGATTCGCAACAAGTAGGCGTGGAGAAGTAGGCGTGGAGCCCGGCTCCTGCTCTACCGGATCGGCAGCGGGCGTTGGGTGTGGACGACAGGCGGGTCGGTGGCGTCCACCCGCAGGTTGCCACAGCGTCCGGTGTGAAGGGTCGGCACGCCGAGGTTCCGGGCCAGGGTCGCCTGGATGCTGATCCCGTCCTTGGGCGAGGAGGAGACGAGGGCCAGCTTCGGTTGCACCACTCGGAGCAGGTCCTGAACGGTGCCGTGCCTGCGTCCGTGGTGAGGAAGGACAATGACGTCCGCGGTCTGCGGGGTCGCCTGTGCCAGGTAGCCCCCCACCCCGATCTCCAGGGCATCGCCACAGAGCAGAGCGCGGAACGTGCCGAGATCGGCTCGGAGCCAGATGCTGTGATCGTTGGGGTCGCCGCTCCGGACGGCGGGGCGGATGGCCAGCAGGTGGGGGCCGAGTCGCCGTTCCTGGCCGGCGGACAGGAAACCAACGGAGGCACCCTGCTGCTGGAGGAGGAGAGCGAGGGCGCTGGTACGGAGCTCTTCTTGGAGGAGGGCGCGACGCACCGGCAGCCGTGCCAGCAGGTCGGGGACGGCGCCCACATGGTCGAAGTCCCCGTGGGTCAGGACCAGCAGGTCGATGCGCCGGTTGGGCAGCAAGGCCTCCTGGACCGCGCGGGAAGCACGGGCGGGGTTGCCCAGGCTGCCGCAGTCGATCAGAGCCAAGCGGGAGTCGGGAAGGCGCAGGAGGCAGGCCAGGCCATGGCCCACGGCCAGCAGTTCGAGGCCGGGTGGCCGGTGGTTGCGCGCCGGGACGAAGTGCGGCAGGGAGAGCAGCAGGGCCAGGACGGCGACGGCGGCACGGTTCCGCCGGACCCAGAGGAGGGTGAGCCCCAACAGGCCGAGGGCCAGGAGCAGCAGGAGATCGGGCCGTGGGCCGGCAAAAACCGGGGCCAGCGGCAGGCGGGCCACCAGGCGGACGGCCTCGCAGTAGAGGAAGGTCATGCCCTCGAGGGGCAGGGCCAGGGTCGTCACCAGGCCGTCAGCCAGGCCCGGTGCGATTGCGCCGAGGGAGCCCACAGCGAGGCCGAGGCCCAGCATCATGGCGATCAGCGGGGACAAGAGGGGCGTCGCCAGGATCGTCCACGGCGCGAACTGGCCGAAGTACCAAAGCGTCAGGGGCATGGTGGTGAGGGTTGCCCACAGGGAGCCCAGGAGCGGTGCCAACAACAGCCGGCCCTGGAGCGTCTGGTCGTGGAGCACCCCGGAGAGCGCCAGGCCGAACACTGCCGCGTAGCTCAGGTTGAAGCTGACGCTGAACAGGTCCTGGGGCATCACGACGGCGCTGAGGAGGGCCGGCAGGGCGAGGACCGCCCCCACGGGCAGCCGGCGATGGCGGGACTGGCAGCAGAAGAACAGGAGCGTTGCCACCAGGGCGCGGAACACCGGCGGCTCCATGCCGGTGACGACGCCGTAGAGGAGCAGGATCCCCGCGGCTGCACGACGCCAGGTGGTACTGCCGAGTGGCGAGCGCCCGGTGACCGCCCGGAACAGCAGACCCAGCAGCCAGGCCAGCATGGTGGCATGGGCGCCGGAGACTGCCAGCAGGTGGCTCAAGCCCGTGGCCCGATGGGCGCGCACGAGATCCTCGGGAAGGGTCGGTCCCTTCCCCAGCACCAGGTGTGTGAGCAGCAGGCCCCGTTCGCCGGGGACGGCCGCCAGCAGCGCGTCCTGCATGCGGAGGCGGCAGCTCGCTGCCAGTCGCGCCGGCGAAGGGCGCCCCGCCCGCACTTTGATGGCATCGTGGGCCGCGAGGATCCGGGGCAGCCCGCGCGAGGCGAACCCCGGGGGCAGTGGCCCGCTGCCACGGCCGATGCCCTCGACGATGTCGCCGGGCAGGACACCCGCCCGACCCTGCACCACGCAGAGGCAGACCTGGCGCCGTGCCGCGAGGTGAAAGGACTCCTGAGCGAGGATCGGGTCCCAGCGGATTTCCCCCGCGACCTCGCCGCGGAAGCGGACCACCCCCGCGGGGGGAGCCGTCGCGGGGCTGGGCTGCCCGGGAATCGCCGCCAGGGCCGCCGGGACCAGCAGCAGCCACGGGCCCGCCCGGCGGCGCCAGGTGGTGACGACGGCGGCAAGCACGATCGCCGCCGCCGCCGCCACCAGGCCCAGCTCGCGGGCCGTGATGGCGCCGGCCATGGCCCAGGCGGCGGCGGCGACCAATCCTGCCCCGCCACCGAGCGCTGGTGCGCGGCTTGCCGCGATTGCGTCCATTGCCGGTGCGGTGGGTTTGGGTGGCGTCCGGTTACCCGTTGGCCGTTACCATCCCGCAATGGCTCGCGCCCTGTATCCCGGCAGCTTCGACCCGGTCACCCGTGGTCATCTCGACCTGGTGGCCCGTGCCTCGGACCTGTTCGATGCCGTCACGGTGGCAGTCGCGGCGAACATCTCCAAGCAGGCCTTGTTCACCGTCGAGGAGCGTCTGGAGATGCTGCGGGAGGTGCTGCCGCTGTCGGAGAGGCTGGAGGTGGTGTCGTTTCAGGGGCTGGTGGTGGACTACTGCAAGGAGCACCGCCACGACGTGATCCTGCGCGGTCTGCGCACCGTCTCTGACTTCGAGTACGAGTACCAGATGGCACTGACCAACCGGCATCTCAACGATGCCGTGGAAACGGTGTTCGTGATGCCCAGCATCGAGTTCTCGTTCGTGTCGTCGAGCCTGATCAAGGACATCGTCCGCAACGGTGGGGACGTCTCCGCCTTCGTACCGCCATCCGTAGAGGCTCGGTTGCGGAGGCGGCTGAGCGACAACGACCTGTAGAAACCACGCAACACCCGATCCATGCTCCGTTTTCCTGGTTGCTCCCTGGCCCTCCTGGTCCTGCCCGGCTGTATGTTCGACATGCGCATTCAAAAGGACCCCGAACATCAGAACATGAAGCTGACCGCCGTCCATGCCGAAGACGCTCCCAAGGCCATTGGCCCCTACAGTCAAGCCATCGCTGCCGGCAACCTGTTGTTCTGCTCAGGGCAGATCGCGCTCGATCCACAGACCGGCGAGATGGTGGGGGCCACCGCCGCCGAGCAGGCCGAACAGGTCATGAAGAACCTGGAGGCGGTGCTGGCGGCTGCCGGCTCCAGCTTCGATCAAGTGGTGCGCACCACGATCTTCCTGGCGGACATGGCAGACTTCGGCACGGTCAACGAGGTCTACGGCAGGCATTTTCCGAATCACAAGCCGGCGCGGGCAACGGTGGCGGTAAGGCAGCTGCCGAAGGGGGCGCTGGTCGAGATCGACTGCATCGCCTGCATCGTCGCCGCCACCAGCCGGTAGCGCATGGCGCCGGGGCCCGCCGACAGGAGACTCGGCCACCGGCTGGCCGCCGGTTCGTTCGTCCTGCTGACAGTCCTGCTGCCGGCGTTGCTGGCGTTCACCGACATCGCAGCGCCGTCGGCGCCTGGGGAGAAGGAGCGCATTGTCGCCGCCCTGTCGACCGACCCTGCGCAGGACACGCCCCTGGCGCTCTTCTACCGACTGACCGTCCCCGCGGATGTGGCCGAGAATCGGGCCGAGGACCAACTCCACATCGTTGCCCAGGCTCGCCGGGCGGGTCTGCTGGCGCTGCTGGTCGTGTCGGGCCTGGTCTACGTCCTCGTGGCGATGGTCCGCGGTCCTGCGGCAGGCGTGGTGACATGTCTGTGCCTGTGCCTGGTACCCGCGGTCGCCCACGAAGGCCATGTGCTCAGACCCGAGCAGTGTGCCACGATGATCGGGCTGCTGGGCGTGCTGCTGACGCACCTCTACCCCGACGCGTTGCGGAGGCGCAGGGACCGGCGGCCCATTGCCCGTTGGCTGAACCGGGCCGGGATCGTGGTCTGCGTCAGCCTCTGCTTCGGCGTCTCCATGGCATGTCTGCCAGAGGCCGGCATCTACCTCCTCCTGCCGGGAGGCGCCCTGCTGCTGGTTGCCATGTGCCTCGTGGCAGTGTTCCCCCGGGTCGTGCGACGGCGTGGGATCCAGCGCTGGCCCTACGCCGCTGCAAGCGTCCGGCTCCTGCCGTGGGTTGCCATGTGCCTGGTGAACCTGGGCCTGGGTTACGTGGTGTTGGTGCTGGTGCCCGGAGCGTCCACAGGCGCCCATGTCGCCGAAGCCGGCATGTTGCCCGGCCCGTGGTACCTGCTGGTGCCGGCGCTGGCGCTGCTGCTCGTGGGGGGCTTGCGGATGGTGCTGGGGGTGGGCCTCAAGCTGGGACGGGAGGGCCGTGTGGGCTCCGAGGCCCTGCTGCTCATCTATGCGGCGGCGCTGTTGCTCCAGCATCTGGGCGGCCCTCCCCGGGATCACCTGCCCGCAGCTCCCGCCGTCGCGATCCTGATGGGGGAGGGCGCTGGCCTTCTGTTGCGCCTGGGCGCGGGGCGCCTCGCCGGCGCCGGGCACCGGTCCTGACGCCCTTGCCTACCCGTCGAGGGCCGCGCGGACCGCTTCCCGCAGGACCTTGGTGCCGAAGTCGTCGATCGGGTGCAGGTTCATGGCAGCGATCTTCGAGTCCTTGCCGATCAGCAGGAGGTAGGGCACCCGTTCGATCCGGTAGCGGAGGGCGATGTCGCTGTCGAAGCCGTTGCCGGCGAATACCTGGGGCCAGGTGACGCCCAGCTTCTCGAGGTTCTTCGACAGCACCTGCCGGTCGCCATCCAGCGCGATGCCCAGGAGACTGAGCCCCTTGCTGCCGAACTCCTTCTGCGCCGCGCCGAGCGCCGGCAGGAGTTGCCGGCTGGTGGGGTCGTCGGAGGCCCAGAACACCAGCAGCAGCACCTTGCCCTTGTAGTCGGCGAGGGCGTGGCGCCTGTCGTCGAGGGAGCGCAGCTCGAAGTCGATGGGCGCGCCACCCGGCTTGAACTCGAACGTGCGCAGTCGGTCGCGAGCGATGCTGCCCCAGCGTGTCTTCGGAAACCGCTCCGCCAGCGCCTTGAGCTCCTGCTCGTAGGCTCCCTCGGGGAGGTCCTCCCGCTCGCGGGTTGCCAGCGAACGGTGCCAGAGCACCCTGGCCCGGCCGTCGTCGTCCTTGGCTTCCTTGTAGGCGGCCTCGAACACCTGCTGGCCCCGCTTCACCTCCACCAGCCGCGTCATCAGGAACGTGGCCACCTGCATGCGCTCGTCGAGACCTTGGGGCCGCTCGAGGGCGGCCTCGATCCAGCGACCACGTTCCCCCTGCATCCGCAGGCGCTGGGCCCATTCGGCGGCGCGGAGCAAGATCAGCACCGGTGCGGACCCCGCGTCCAGGGCTTTGAGCGTGGCCTTGGCCTGGTCCCGCTTCCGGAGCAGCAGGTAGGTGTTGACCAGCAGAAAGCGGGCGTCGAAGCGCTCGTTGCCCTTGGCTTCGTGGGCCAGGTACTCCTCGAGATCCTGGGCGTGCCTCAGGACCGCAGCTTCATGCTGTTCCCTGGTGGTCGCCTGCAGCAGACGCTGCTCGTGGTCGCGCACCAGGGTTTCCAGCGTTCGCTGCGGTGCGGGCTGCGCGGCAAGGCCGCCTGGCGCAGCGGCGGCCAGGAGGATCAGGGC
>QJVU01000621.1 GCA_003235605.1 Planctomycetota bacterium
GATCATCGACATTGTCCCGCAACATGCGGCTGGTCATCCGGTTGATGAACTGGTTGGTGCGCTGCTCTTCCTCGGTGGCGTTGGGATTGCCCACCCGTTGCAAACGGACCTCGAACCCTTGCGCGGGCTTGCTGTTGAGCAGCAAGTGACCCGTGACCCTCCCCAGCGAGGTGGCGTTGGCGTCGAGGTCGTAGCGGGCGTTCTCGCCAGCGCGCAGCATGAGATCGGGCGCTACACCAGTCGTTCGGGCCAGGGCGCCGCCCATACGGCCGCGCATTCCCCGGCCGCGGTCTTCGCGATCTTCGAGGGTGATGAAGTAGCCGCCGGCCGCGAGGCCGTCGACCACGTACTCGCCGCTTGCATCGACGTTGGCGGTCTCCCGTGAGCCGTTTTCGTGGGTTACCACGACACGAAGCCGCTGTTCCTGTTTCCGGTTGCGGACGCTGCCCCAGATCCGTGCTCCGTATTCCATCCTGACGAGGATGGGCGAGGCCTCGGTCTTGATGACGACGTCACCCTGGTAGTCCAGGAACCCGTCGCGACCAGACACCATCAGGCAGTACCTGCCCGGTCGCCGCGGCGCCAAGCGGAACTTGCCGAAGCTGTCAGTGGTAGTGCGCTCCAGCTCCGTACCGTTGTTGCCGCGGCCGAAGAGTCGCCGCATGCTGGCCCTGACATCCTCCTGCCCGGTGCTCTCTTGCACCGGGGGGATAAGGATACGAACCTGCATCTGCCCCAGGGGTTTGCCGTTCGTGCTGTCGACGACCTGGCCCTCGATGCGAGACCCAAGCTCGAGCTGCACGAGCAGCGGCTCCGGGATCTCACCTTTCTTCAAGGTCAGCTTGCCGACGGCCAGCTCGACGTAGCCGTCAGCACCCACATCCAGGACGTAATCCCCAGGGTCCAGGCGTCCGATGCGGAAGTGGCCGTCGGCATGACGGGAAGGCTTGGGGCTGCGCTCTGGCACTTCGGCAGAAGGGCCCAGGTAGCTCTTGAGGTGGGCGATGCGCCGGGCTTCACGAACCTGCCGCTCAGCCTCCCGTTTGGCCTGCTCAGCACCGTCCTCGGCGTTGCGGTCCTGGTTGTCCCCGCCGCGACGGAAACCACCGCCGCCGCGGTCGAAACCGCCGCGACGACCGCCCCGACCGCCACGACCGTTGTCGGTGCCGCCGCGCTCCCAGGGGTTGTCCCAGACTCTGCGGGCATTGATGCCATACAGCTCCAGGGGCTTGCCCGTGTTGCGGTCCACCACCCTGCCCGCGATGCTCAGGCTGGGGTGCATTTGGATCTCGAGGAAGCGAGTCGAGGGGGGCACCGGGTCCCGCTCCTCGTCGATGTAGTCCTCGTGGGAGACCCGCAGGCGGATGCCATCCGTGGGAAGTCCCTGGAGGAAGAACTCTCCCTGGTCATCGGTCTTGAGCTTGACCTCGGCCCTGTTGCCGAAACCACCAAAGCCGAATCCGCCAAACCCGCCGCGACCGCCGCGACCGCCACGACCACCACGGTCACCGCGGCCGCCGCGGTCACCACGGCCACCGCGGTCGCCTCGATCACCACGATTGCCTCGACCGCGCCTGAAGCCGCGGTTTTCCTCGCCTGCGTCATTGGAGCCGGGCTGGTTCTCCATCTCACCTCTGCGCCAAGTGGCCGAGGCCACGACCTCAGCGTTCTTGATCGGCTCGCCCTTGATGTTGCGCACCACGCCCTTCAGCTCAAAGCCCAGCTTCATGGTGATGAGCTCGGCGGGGCGGTCTTCGTCCTGCTTCAGCTCGATTCGCGGGGTCGTGGTCGGCAGGTAGCGCTTGGCCTCTACTTTCAGTTGGAAGGCAACAGGCGGCAGGCGCGTCATCCGGAAGCTGCCGTCGGAGCTGGTGACGGCCTTGGGCACCAGCCCCTGCAAGGTGTTGTTGCGGTCCCATCCAAAACCCCTCCCCCTGCCCCCGCGGGAAGCGACTTGGAACTCCACCGTCGCTTCGGAGATGGGTACGCGGTCTTCGCCAACCACCAACCCGGCGATGGTCGTGCCCGGATCCAGGGTGATTGCGTCGAGGGCAATCTCGCCCTCCTTGACGTCCCAGGTGCGGCGCACCACCGAAGGTGCAAAGCGACTGTGGGTGACCGCCACCTCCATGTCGGTTTGGGGGTAGGCCTGACCGCGGAGAGTGAACCAACCTTCGCCGTCCGTGCGCAGTGGCTTGCCAGCCGCTTTCATCGCGACCAGGTTGCGAATGTCCTGGGCCCCTTGCCCTCGCCCCGCCCCACGGCGGCCAAAGCGTCCCCCGCGCATGCCCTGGCGGAACATGGACTCCAGATCCTGGCGCAGGTAGAGCACCACATCGTCTCCAGCCACACCGCCACCAGCCGCATCCACTACCCGTCCGCGCACCACGAGGGTGGGTCGTGGCGTGTCGCCCTCTTCGGCGTCCTCAACCTCCCGTCTCTCCGTGCCCTCGGTGTCGCTGCTCACCTGGGAGGTGCCGCCCGCATTGGCGCCAGCTGTCAGCGTGCCAGGAGCAACGTCCCGGCTCTCCCCGTAGGTGGTGCCAACGGTGCCGCCGCTCGAGCCACCCTCCAAGGGATCGCTGCCAAACATCCCGAACACAAGGCCGGTGGCCACGACTGCGAGGCCGAGACCAGCCACGGTGAGGCCAGTGCGTGCGTTCATCGCCGTTCCTTCATGTCTGCCGGTGGTGAAGCCGAAGTGCCCTTCGCTAGGGTGCTGAGGCTCCAGGGAAAACGCCTGGGGCCGACGTACTTCCACTGCAAAATCTTGGAAAACCTGCTGTTACATCCATCCATCCGCCGCGGGGAGGGTTTCCGCGGTCCAACACGGCAGCGTTTCTCCTATTCTCTTGGCCCTTTGCTTCCAAGGACTTCGTTGCTCTTGGAGGATCTTCCCTTCCCCATCCCCTTGCCCCGAACCCCCCATGACGACGCGCACGATTGGTTTGCTCACAGCCCTTGTCCTTGCCGCTGGCGCCCAGGCCCAGATCAGGGCCTTCTCCATGGACGGCCACCGCGCCACCACCGGCCTTTTCTACTGGGACCAGGCGGCCGATGGCTCCCCCGGGCAGGTGTTTCTCCACTACGGACAGCCTGAATGGAAGGCGGAACACGAGGCTGTCCTGACGAGCAAGAAGGAGGAAACCGTACGCCTGGGAAGCAACTGGTGGACCACGTTGGACACGACCCTGCCCCTCACCATCGGTGAGACCAAGGTCCCCTCGGGTGTCTACTACCTCGGCTTGCACAAGACCGCCAAGGGCCAGTGGCAGCTGATGTTGCTGGATCCTCAGGAAGTGCGCAGAAGGAAAGCCCATCCCGGTCTGACTCCGACCCTGGCCGCCAAGCTGACCGCGGACCTGAACTACCGGAAGGTGAGCAAGTCCATGGACAAGCTCTCCATCACCATCAAGCCGTCGAAGAGCGATCCGAAGATCGGTTCCTTGCTCATCCACTGGAGCAACCATTGCCTGCAGGCGCAGTTGGAGGCCGACTGCGGCAAGGGCAAGGTCGTGGAAGCAGCGGACAAGAAGGAGAGCAAGCAGCGCTAGCCACGGCGCATGGCTGCGGTAGGGGGGAGGCGGGCTGCCTTCAGGGCGGGGATTGCTCCGCCCAGGAGGCCAAGGCTCATGGAGAACAGCACCGCCACCAGCAAGACGGTGGGGGTGGTCCTGAACGCGAACACGACCTCCGAGAAGGTTGCAAAGTTGGTGGTGCCGGCCTGCACGCCGTTCAGGGGCAACACCAGGAGGCACCCGAATAGCCCCCCCAGGAGGCCCACCAGGGCGGCTTCCAGCAGGAACGCCACGAACACCGCCCAGGGCCGGAAGCCCACTGACAGCAGGATCCCGATCTCGTGGGTGCGGGCGTCCAGGGCCGAGAGCATCGCATTGGTGCCCGTGAACACCGCGCCGATCCCCATGATCACGCCGAGGAAAGCCCCCAGCAAGGCGATCGCCTGGGAGAGCATGCCGGTCTGGTTCTGGAGGTACACCTTCTCGTTCAGGACCTTCGCGGGGGCCTGCTTGTCGTTCTTGAGGCGCTCAGCCAGGCGGGGTAGGTCGGCCGGGTCCTTCAAGACGGCGATCACCCGGTTGAACACCGAGCGCTGCAGGACTGCCATCAAGCGGTCGGCGTCGCCCCAGATCTCCGACTCGTAGCCTCCCTTCGAGGCGAACACGCCAACGACCCGGAAGCGGCCCGTGTTGATGTGCAGTTCGTCGCCGACGCGGCAGTTGCGGATGCGGTCTGGAAGGCGTCTCCCGACGATAGCCTCGTCGGCTCCGAGTGCCGGCATCCTGCCCTCGACGATCCGAAAGTCGTTGCCGTGGATCCGGAAGCTCATCGGCTGAACGCCGCGGATTGGCACGTTGGTCTCGCCGCCGTCGACCTTCAAGCGCCGGATCGCCAAGTAGAGTTCGGCCGAAGCCAGCGGCTGTTCGTAGTCGACGGTCTGGATCTCCGGCGTGTTCTTGATGAGGATCTGGACCCGGTCCCGTGGGAATGCGCTGTTCCCCTCGGAGTCCGCGCCGGGACGTAGGAACACTGCGAGATCCTCGCGTCCCCGTTCGGCGAACATCGTGGTGAAGCCCTGCTGGAGCGAGAGCATCCCGGCCAGCACCGCGACGGTGGCACCGATGCTGAAGACCGTGAGCAGGGTGGTGCTCTTGCGGGTGAAGAGGCTGCGGATGTTGTAGGAGAACGGCACGAACGACATGTTCACACCTCCTCCCGGAGGGCGGCGACCGGTGCCAGACGACTCGCATACCAGCCTGGTGCCACACCGGCGATGACGCCGACCACGACGGCGATGGAGAGCCCTGTCAGGATCGTCGAGGCACCGATCTCGAAGCCCGGGAGGCTCTTGGACACGTACGGCTGCATCACGCCGCCGATCAGAACGGCAAGGCAGACCCCCAGCACCCCGCCCACGACACAGAGCAGCAGCGACTCCGTGAGCAGGTCCCGGAACACTGCGCCGTCGGTGAAGCCCAGGGCCTTCATTACACCAATGTCACGGATGCGCTGACGGCCGGCCATCAGCATGGTGTTGAGCACTGCGAAGAACACCGCAAACAGCACCGCCCCCCCGGCTGAGTTGAGCAGCAGGGGAACGTTCCCCATCATCGTGATGAACTGGCGGTTGAACTCGGCTTCGGTCGTGGTTTGCACTCGCTGGGGACCGTTCTCGAAGAGCAGGTCCACTGCCGACATCACCGCAGTCGGCTCGGTGCCGGGCGCGAGCTTCAGCATGTAGACGCCTACGTTGGGGTCCCCCAGGGCAGCGCCCTGTTCCAGAGACTCACGCAGGTAGTCGAAGTGAAAGTACATCGTCTGCTGGTCCACCGTGGGGGTCTTCGAACGGTAGATGCACTTCACCGTGAACTCCCATGCCTTGCCGTCGGCTCTCGGGAACAACCTGCCCTTGATTGGCACACTGTCACCCACTTTGAAGCCATGTTCGTTGGCCAGGTCCTGACCGACGAGGCAGCCTGTGCGCGTCTGCTGGAACTCCTCGTAGGATCCGTCGGTGATGTAGACCTCCGGGTAGCTCTTCAGGAAGGTCTCCGGGTCGATCCCGAACTGGGCAAAGAAATGCTCTTCTTCGCCATAGACGCCGCCGAACCACTGGTACTTGCAGACCCACTCGACCCCGTCCACGTTGCGGATCTTGCTCTCGTACGAAAGCGGCAGGTCCACGTACAGGCTGACCGCCGATTGCACCATCAACCGGTTCGCTGCCGCCTGCTCGATGGCACTGCTCAAGCCAGTCACCCCGGCCCGCAGCAGGCAGAGCAGGAACACTCCCACCAGCATTGACGCCAGGGTCAGCAGTGTCCGCCAGGGGTGTGCCAGCAGGTTCTTGAAAACCAACCGCAAGTTCATCGATCAGCTCCCTGCTGCCGTGACGATCTTGTCAGGATTGGTCTCTATCCTCCCCAGCGTGCCCTTGTCCAGGTGCACGACGTGACTGGCGTGACCGGCAGCCACCGGGTCGTGGGTCACCATCAGGATGGTCTTGTTCAGCTCCTTGTTCAGCCGTTCCATCAGGTCCAGCACCTGCTCCGCCGACGCGCGGTCCAGATCGCCGGTGGGCTCGTCCGCCAGCACCACCTTGGGGTCGGTGGCGATGGCCCGGGCAATCGCTACCCGTTGCTCTTGTCCGCCGGAGAGCTCCTTGGGCTTGTGGTGCACGCGGTCTGCGAGGCCTACGAGGTCCAGCGCCCGCATGGCTTGTTCCCGGCGTTCCCTGCCCGACAGCGGCGCCAGCTGCAGGGGCAGCGCGACGTTCTCCAGCGCGGTCAGCACCGACAGCAGGTTGAAGCCCTGGAACACGAAACCGACGTTGTCTGCACGCCAGTGGGCCAGCTCTGAGCCCGTCAGGCCCGAGAGATCCTCACCGGCCACGATCAGCTGGCCTGCGTCGGCGTGATCCAGCCCGCCGATCAGGTTCAGCAGCGTGGTCTTTCCCGATCCGGACGGTCCCATCAAGGCGTAGAAGGCGCCAGCGGACATCTCGAGGTTGATGCCGTTCAAGACGTGGATGGTCTCGGTGCCACGGCGATAGCTCTTGTGGACGTCGACGAGCTGGATCAGGGGTTTGCTCATTCTCAAGGTCCTTTCTGCACCCGCACCCGGGCGCCGTCTACAAGGGTGACCGGCGGATCCAGGACGATGCGCTGACCCGGCTGCAGTCCTCTCTGGACCTGCACCCGACCTGCCCGGCCTTCGCCCACGGCGATCTCCTGGAACCGTACGGTGTCTCGTTCCAGAACGAACACCCCTTTCTTGGAATCGACTTCGATCACGGTGCCCTCGGGGATCAGGATCTGTGTCGCGCTTGCTTGCGCCATCCTGGTCTCGCTGGCCTCCTTGTCAGGCAGGAACACCACGCGGACCCCCATCTCGGGGCGCAGCCTGTTGTCGCGCTTCAGGAAGCGGATGCGCACCTCGACGGTGGCCTTCTGCC
>QJVU01000617.1 GCA_003235605.1 Planctomycetota bacterium
ACCCCCAGCTTGGGGACTTCAATCCGGAGACCCACGGCGTAGCCCTGGCGGCGGTCGTCGAGAAGGTGGCGCCGCACCTCACGCTCATTGCCAACACGTCCATGGGCATGGACCTGGCCGCGGCCCTGTCCGTTCGGCGGAATCTGCCCCTGGTGGCCTACGCAGTCGATGTTGCCATCGAAGATGGCAAGGTCGTCGCCACCAGCCAGCTCTACGGCGGCAAGATCTACGCCGAGTCGGTCCTGGAAGGCGAGGCCGGCATCGTCAGCATCCTGGCAGGATCGTTCCCCGCGGACGCCGGCCGGAAACAGGGCGCGCCAACCGTGGAGAGGATGGATGCGCCTCCGGCCATCGAGGACTGTCGCCTGCGGTTCGTGAAGCTCATCGAACCCGAAGGCGGCGATGTGGACATCACCCAGCACGACGTGTTGGTGGCCGTTGGTCGAGGCATCCAGAGCGCGGACAACCTCCCCTTGATGGAGGAGCTGGCCAAGACCCTGGGGGGCGCGCTGTGCTCGTCGCGACCCATCGTCGACAACAAGTGGCTCCCCAAGACCCGGCAGGTGGGCAAGTCCGGCCTCAAGGTCAAACCCAGGATCTACCTGGCCCTGGGGATCAGCGGCGCGCCGGAGCACATCGAGGGCATGAAGGATGCCGACCTGATCATTGCCGTCAACACCGACGAGACCGCGCCGATCTTCGAGCATGCCCACTACGGCACCACCGAAGACCTCTTCGACATCGTGCCGGTGCTCACCGAGAAGCTGAAGTAGCCGTCGCGTGATTGCCCAGGAATCGCCCCCCACGCGCGAGATCTTCCTCAACCTGTCGACCTGGATGCAGGTCGTGTTCTACGTCGTGAGCGCGCTCGCGATCCTGGTCTTCTGCCATGGCTTCTGGCGGAGGATCCAGAAGTACCGTCGCGGCCGCAGGGAGAACCGCTTCGACCATCTGCCTCGCCGGATCCTGCGCGCGCTGTTCACCATCCTCAGCAACGCCACGGTGCGGAAGGGAGAGCGCTTCGGCGGCCTGGCCCACACGCTGATCCTCTGGGGGTTCGTGGTCCTGTTCATCGGCACCTGCATCGTGGCCCTGGACCACGATGTCCTGCGCTTCTTCGACGTGAAGCTGCTCCAGGGAGGCTTCTACCTCTGGTTCTCGGTCGTCCTGGACGTGTTCGGCGTCCTGTTCATCCTCGGGCTTCTGATGATGATCTTCCGCCGAGTGGTCCTGAAGCCCCAGCAGCTCGACTACACCCGTGCGGACGACCACGGCGGCGACTACGACCGCTCGGGGTTCGTTACCGACGACATGATCTTCGTCTGGCTCCTGCTGCTGATCGCGATAACCGGGTTCCTGGTCGAGGGTCTGCGCATCGGTCAGACGATGCCCGAGTTCGAGAAGTGGTCGCCCGTGGGCTACACGGTGGCGTCGATCTTCGGCGGCAGTGTCACGGCCCACCTCTGGTGCTGGTGGATCCATGGCCTCCTGGTGCTCTGTTTTGTCGCCTACGTCCCGTTCTCGAAGATCATGCACATCGTCACCGACGTGGCGAACCTGGTCTTCGTCGACGACAAGGCGGCGCGTCGCCTGCCGGCAGCGCCGGACGGGAAGACCGGCTACGCGCAGATCACCGACTTCACCTGGAAGGAGCTCCTGGACTTCGATGCGTGCACCAAGTGCGGCCGGTGCCACGTGGCGTGCCCGGCAAGGGCGGCCGGGACGACGCTGTCTCCCCGGGACCTGATCCTGGACCTGCGCACGTTCTCGAACAATGCTCTGGGGACCCCCGAATGGCTCAACCAGACATTTGGCCAGGGCTCTCGCTGGCCGGGAAACGGCCAGGATGTCGACGTGGCGAAGCAGGTTATCCGCCCCGAAACCCTCTGGAGCTGCACCACCTGCATGGCCTGTGTCGAGGCCTGCCCCGTGGGCATCGAGCATCTCACTTCCATCGTGCAGATGCGGAGGCACCTCGTCGACGTGGGCTCGTTGGACGACAACCTCCAGGGCGCCTTGATGAGCCTCGGCGACTACGGCAACTCCTTCGGAGAGTCCCCCAAGAAGCGCGCCCGCTGGACCAAGGGGCTGTCCTTCAAGATCAAGGATGCCCGCAAGGAAGCGGTTCGCTACCTCTGGTTCGTAGGGGACTTCGCTTCGTACGATCCGCGCATCCAGGCCCTCTCGAGACAGGTTGCGGAGGTGTTCCACAGCGCGGGTGTGGACTTCGGGATCCTTCACGACGGGGAGAAGAATTCCGGCAACGATGTCCGTCGTGTCGGCGAGGAGGGGCTTTTCGAGATGTTGATGGAGGACAACGTCCAGGCCCTGAAGAAGGCCGACTTCCAGGAGATCGTCACCACCGATCCTCATACCCTCAACGCGCTGCGCAACGAGTACCCCGGCGTTGGCACCGTGCACCACTACACGGGGCTGCTGGCCCGCCTGATCGGGGAGGGGAAGCTGTCCTTCTCGAAGTCCCTGGGCTACCGAGTCACCTACCACGATCCCTGCTACCTGGCTCGTTACAACCGCGAGATCGAGGCGCCGCGAGAGGTCATGCGTGCCCTCGGCCTGGAGCTTGTGGACATGCCCCGCTGTGGCGCCAACACCTTCTGCTGCGGCGCCGGCGGCGGGCGCATCTGGATGGACACCTCCAACGAGAAGAAGCGCACGTCGGAGCAGCGCATCGAGGAGGCGTTGAGCCTGGGCTCTATCCAGTACTTCGTGACCGCCTGTCCCAAGGACTACACGATGTACACCGACGCGGTGAAGAACCTGGGGAAGAGTGACGAGATCCAGGTCGTGGACCTGATCGAGCTGGTCGCCGAGGCGGGCTGATCACATGCTCCGCCTACCTGGTCGTTCATTCGGTTCCAGCCCCGAGAAGATCGAGATTGTGTTCCTCAGTCCGGTCCTCGCACTGGTGTCGGCGGTAGTAGGGTTCCTCGGCACGCGACGCGAGGGTGTGCCCGCACCGCCTGCGGGTACCGTCGTGAAGCGGCTGGCACGTTCGACCTGAGGCGGACAGGCAAGACAAGCGCTGTCCCGGGATGGGCGAGTCTCCCTGGTCGACGTTGAACTGCCCGTCGGGATCTGGGCTAGGGACCTTGTCGTCGATCTGGACGAGGCCGGGCCACTGCCCTGGGAGAACGCCCGGCACGAATACGCTCTCTGGGGGATCGACTCCAACCTTGACAGCGTAGAGCCTCTTCACCAATGGACACCATCGGTGACCTGGCACGGCTCCTGTGGTCCTATGCCGTGGCATGGTTCCTCGCCCTCCTCGTCCTACGAACCGCGGTGGTGCTGCGGCGTGGCTACAAGGTGGACTTCACCATCCCCAAGAGTGATCCGCGGCGCGGCATCCTCTATTCGCTGACGTTTTCGATGCTGCCATGGAGGAAGGACAGCTCCCGGCGGCACCCTTGGACCTACGTCGGAGGCATGCTGATGCATGTCGGGATCTTCGCGACGTTGCTGTTCGCCCTCGGGCGGGCGCTGTGGTCGTGGCCGGACTGGTTGGTGCCGATCTTTGGCGTCGTCGCCGCCATCGGCTGGGTGGGCACCTTCGGCCTGTTCCTGAAGCGGATCACCCAGAGCTTCATGCACGCGATCTCGAGCCCGGACGACTACCTCGCGAATGCGCTGGTGCAGTTCTACCTGCTGGGCGGAGTGTTGGCAGTGTTCGTTCCGGTCGCCTCCGGGCTCTGGAGCTTCAGCTCCGTGCTGCTGCTGATCTACGTGCCGGTGGGCAAGATCTACCACATGCTGCTGTTCTTCGTCTCGCGGATCCTGTTCGGCCTGCAGTTCGGCCGCCGAGGCGTGCTGCAGCATGACATTCCGATCAGCTACTGAGACCGGCAGCTGTACGAGACCGAATCCCATGACCCAGATGGAAGCCACGACAGCCACGAAAACCGGCGCGGGGAGCGAGAACGGCGACGTCGTACGCGACGCGGTCGCGATGCTGAAGGGCAACCTCAACCTTGCCCTTGCCACGTACCTGGAGGCCTGCACCCACTGCGGCCTCTGCGCCGATGCCTGTCACCTCTACCGGGCCGATCCGGTCGCCAAGCACATTCCGAGCTTCAAGGCAGACACCGTGCGCAAGGTCTACCAGCGTTACCTGACGCCCCCGGGTCGCTTGCTGCCGTGGCTGTTCGGCCTGAGGCCGCTCTCGGAGGCGACGCTGGACAGCTGGGTGGAGCCGGTGTTCCAGTGCACGATGTGCCGGCGCTGCACGATCGAGTGCCCGATGGGGATCGACAACGCTGCGATGATCGCCAACGCCCGGCAGATCCTCACCGCCGCCGGCAAGGCGCCGCCGCTGCTGGTCGAGCAGGGCAAGCTCTCCTGCGCCGTGGGCAGTCCGCTGGCCATCACGCCGGAGCAGTTCCAGGAACGCATCGCGTGGCTCCAAGACGAGGTCCAGGACGAGCTGGACGACGACAGCTTCGAGGTGCCGATGGACGTGGCCGGAGCCGAACTGCTGTTCATTCCCGCGTCTATCGAGCTGATGAAGTACCCGGCCACCGTGGCTGCGTGCTTCAAGATCCTGCACGCCGCAAGAGCATCGTGGACGATGAGCAGCACCTTGTACGACGTGACCAACTTCGGCGTGTTCCTCGGGGATGCGGAGCTGACCCGCAAGATCGCCCGGCGTGACATCCAGGAGGCGCAACGTCTGGGGATCCGGTCCCTGGTCGTGTCGGAGTGTGGTCACGCCTACCGGGCACTGTGCTGGGAGGCGCCGAACTGGTTCCAGCGGCGCTTGCCGTTCCGGGTGAAGAACATCATCGAGCTCGTGGACGAGTGGGTCGCCGAGGGCAACCTCGTCCTCGACCCGGCAAGGAACCCGGGGCCGGTCACCTACCACGATCCATGCAACATCACCCGCAACGGCGGCCTGATCGAAGAGCCGCGCCGGATCCTGCAAGCTGCGGTGCAGGAGTTCGTCGAGATGACCCCGAACCGCGAGCGCAACTGGTGCTGTGGCGGGGGCGGCGGTCTGCACTCGATGCCGGAGTACGAGGACGTCCGCGTGCAGAGCGGCAAGATGAAGGCCGAGCAGATCAGGGAGACTGGTGCGGGCGTCGTGGCCACCGCTTGCTCAAACTGCCACCTTCAGCTCAGCGACCTGGACGAGCATTACGGGCTGGGCGTCGACTGTGTCAGCCTCACCGAGGTGGTGGCGAAGGCGCTGCGGGACAAGCGCCCGTCGAAACTTGCGGCGGCGAGTGGCCCTGAGACCGGACCCTGCACAGATCGGGGTCGGCGTTCGCCATGACGGATCACGCCGGCTCGTCGCCGTACGTCGGTTTGGTTGGAGGTGGTCCGTCGGCAGGCCCACACTGGTACAATTCGCCGACGAACTCTCGTTTCGAACTCCACGTTCTGCCCTTTGGTGCCTACGCAGCTGTTGGTCCCATGGAAATCGTTGGTTTCTTCTTCGGCTTTGTCGGATTGGAGCGCATAGGAAGAACAAGCGCTGCTTGAGGGCGCTTCTCGCCCAGCGATTCTACCCTGAACGCCGCGCTACCTCGCTGCAGCCACGCGTTCGAGGCGCCGCAGCCCGGAATCCACCCACTTCCCGAGGGTTCATGTCTAAGCGGTCGCGCCCCTTTCCTGTCAGCGTACGAACACCACTCTGACCGGGATTCCAAATGGCTTGTTGCCCATGCGGTCCATTGGAACTTTCGCCAGTCGCCTCCCACAGTCGAACTGCCAGCTGCATGTCATTGACTCGCACGCCGTTGGACCAGGCCTGCTTCCGACATCGAGGGTGAATGCGGCCGCTCCGATTATCCGGCCTGGCGGTTGCCCTTGCCGTTAAGCACCGCAACAATCCCGTCATGCAGGATTCCGCTGAGCATGGCCCGTGACCCATGCTGAACGGGACTCCGTGCAATCAACTGTTCGGCTGTCAGGAGGGTGCGCTGATGTATCGGTTCTGTCTCTCGCAGTTCGCCCGCAGCTTTCTCGGCTTGCTTCTTCTGTTCACCCTTGGGGCATCGCCGCTCCGGATCGCGGATGATGTCGCCCAAGCACCCGAGCCGCCGTTCTCGCGCAAGTCCGACGTCATTTATGGCCGTAAGTACGGCATGGCGCTGACTCTGGATGTGTTCACGCCGACGGCGAACGCCAACGGCGCGGCGGTCGTCTGGGTGGTCAGCGGCGGCTGGTTCTCAACGCCGAAGTGGATTGCCCCGGAGTCCCCCACGCCCGACAGGGCGTTGTCACAGATCCGCGAGTTGGTCAAGCGCGGCTACACCGTCTTTGCCGTCGTCCACGGCAGCCAGCCGAAGTTCACCATTCCCGAGGCCATCGAAGATGTGCATCGCGCGGTGCGCTTCATCCGCTTCCATGCCAAGGACTTTCAGATCGACCCGGATCGCCTCGGCATCACCGGAGGGTCTTCGGGCGGCCATCTGGCGCTGATGATCGGCACGGCCGGTGCCGAAGGAGATGCCAAGGCCAAGGATCCGGTTGATCGCGAATCCAGCCGGGTGCAGGCGGTGGCGTGCTTCTTCCCGCTCACCGATTTTCTGAACTGGGGCGCCCCAGGCAACGTCGCGAGGGGGTTGGTCGCCGCGCCACCGCCGCTTCGAGCCGCCTACGACTTTCAGGAGTTTGACACTGAAGAGCGCTTGTTCGTGCCTGTCACCGACGAGGCCAAGCGCCTGGAGATCTACCGCCAGATCTCGCCGATCACGCATGTCAGCGCCGACGACCCCCCGACACTGATCATCCACGGCGACAAGGATCGGGCCGTGCCGATCCAGCAATCCGAGACAATCGTGGCGAGGTTCAACGCCGTGGGCGTGCCGGCGGAACTCGTAGTGAAAGAGGGAGCCGGACATGGATGGCCTGACTTGCCCGAAAAGGACATGCCCAAGATCGTGGGCTGGTTCGATGAGCACCTCGAGAAGAAGTGACCAGCGGCTTGTTGGCATGGAGAACCGCAGACAG
>QJVU01000510.1 GCA_003235605.1 Planctomycetota bacterium
CACCGGCGCAACCAAGAACAACCTGCGGTCGGTGGACGTGGACCTGCCGCTGGGTCGTTTCACCGTGATCACCGGGGTCTCCGGCTCGGGCAAGTCCAGCCTTGCCTTCGACACCCTGTTCAGCGAAGGCCAACGACGCTTCATCGAGAGCCTCTCCACCTACGCCCGGCGCTTCCTGGGGCGGATGGACCGGGCACCGGTGGAGACCCTCACGGGTCTCGGCCCGGCCATCGCCATCGAGCAGAAGACCGGGCCCCGGAGCCCGCGGTCCACGGTGGCCACCGCCACGGAGATCCACGACTACCTGCGCCTGTTGTACGCCCGCGTCGGGCGGCCCCATTGCCCCACCCACGGCCAGGAGCTGGTGTTGCACACCCCGTCCAGCATCGCCCGCGCAGTGATGAAGGAATTCGGCGGCCAGCGCGGCTACATCCTGGCGCCGGTGACCGTCCCCGAGGAAGCGGGCGAGGATCGCAACCGCATGCGGGAGTTCCTGGACGGCCTCGCCGAGGAGTGGCGCAAGGACGGTTTCGTCCGCGCCCTGGTCCAGGGCAAGGAGGTGCGCCTGGAGCAACCGCTGCCCCTGCCCAAGAAAGCCAAGAAAGGCAGCCAGCCCGAGCTGTTCCTGGTGGTGGACCGAGTCTCCTTCGAGGACCGCGCGCGGCTGGTGGACAGCGCCGAGCTGTGCGTGCAGCGAGGCCACGGGCGCATCGTCGTGCGCACGGTCTCCGGAGAAGAGCGACTGTTCAGCACCGACCGCTCGTGTCCTCTCTGCGGTCACCTGGTGCCCAACAATCCTCACCCGCGCTATTTCTCCTTCAACCACCACCAGGGCGCCTGCGAGGAGTGCGCCGGCATCGGCAACATCATCGGCTGCGATCCGGACCTGCTGGTGAACCATCCGGAGAGGCCGCTCTTCGGCGGTGCCATCCGACACAAGGGCGCGGCGTTCACGTTCCTGACCAGGAAGCGGGGATGGTACTTCCGGGTGGCCAGGCAGGTGGCCAAGGCCCACGGCTTCGACCTGGAGGTGCCCTTTGCAGACCTCAGCGAGGAGCACCGAGAGCTGCTGCTCTGGGGAGCGGGGGACGAGCGCTTCGAGGTGACCTTCCGCCGCCGCCGGGCGCGCTCCGAGCGCACCGCGAACCTGAGCGTGGAGTGGAAGGGTCTCGCCACCCAGGTGGAGGAGTGGTACCACAACCAGGAGAGCGAGCACACCCGGTCCTACTTCGGCGCGGTGATGCGGGACGACACCTGTGAGGCGTGCGACGGCGACCGCTTGGGGCTCGCCCAGAGGCACGTGTTCGTGGGCGGCTTGAGCCTGCCGGCGTTTTGCCGCCTGTCGGTGGCCGACGCGCGGACGCGGCTCCAGGGTCTCCGTCTCCGGAAGGCCGAGCGCCTTGTGGCTGCCGAGACGCTTCAGGAGGTCCAGAACCGCCTGGGCTTCCTGGACGCGGTGGGGCTTTCGTACCTGACCCTGGACCGCTCCGCAGCAACCCTCTCGGGAGGCGAGGCCCAGCGCATACGCCTGGCCAGCCAGCTGGGCAACCGCCTGGTGGGGGTTCTCTATGTCCTGGACGAGCCCACCATCGGCCTGCATCCCAAGGACACCCAGCGCCTGCTGCAGACGCTCTTCGAGTTGCGGGACCTGGGCAACACCGTGGTTGCGGTAGAGCACGACGAGCACGTGATCCGCAGCGCCGACCACGTGGTGGACATGGGACCCGGTGCCGGCCAGCACGGGGGCACCGTGGTGGCCAGCGGCACCCCGGCGGAGGTGAGCCGGTCGCCGGGTCTCACGGGCCGCTACCTCCGCGGCGAACTGACGATTGCCACGCCCAAGAAGCGCCGGACACCGTTTGGCCAGATCGGGCTCACGAAGCTGTGCCGCAACAACCTCAAGAACCTGTCCGTGAGCTTCCCGGTGGGTGTGTTGACCGCCGTGACCGGGGTCTCCGGCTCGGGCAAGTCCACGCTGGTCCTGGAGGAGCTACTGCCGCGGCTCAAGTCCAGGGGCTTCCAGATCAAGGGCCTCGACGACTTCCAGGTCCTGGTGGTGGACCAGAGCGCCATTGGCAGCACCCCGGCCAGCAATCCCGCCACCTACACCGGGGTCCTGACACCAATCCGGGAGCTGTTTGCCCAGCTCCCCCAGTCCCGGGTGAAGGGCTTCTTGCCAGGACGTTTCTCCTTCAACCTCGCCGGTGGCCGCTGCGAGGCCTGCGAGGGCAAGGGCCAGATCTGCGTGGAGATGCACTTCCTCGCGGACGTCTGGGTCACCTGCGACGTCTGCCACGGCCGGCGCTACAACGCCGAGACCCTGGGAGTCGAGCTGCGGGGAAACAACATCTCCCAAGTCTTGGAAATGGAGGTGGCCGAAGCCCTCGACTTCTTCGGCAACCATCCGAAGATCGCGCGCCCCCTCCGGGCCATGCGGGATGTGGGTCTGGGCTACCTGCGCCTGGGCCAGCCCGGCAACACCCTCTCCGGTGGCGAGTCCCAGCGCATCAAGCTGGTGGCCCAGCTGGCGCGCCCGGCACGCAAGCACCTCGTGTTCCTCCTGGACGAGCCCACCACGGGCCTGCACATCGACGACGTCCACAAGCTGGTGGGGGTGTTGCACCGGCTCGTGGACCAGGGTCATACGGTTGTGGTGATCGAGCACCACCTGGACGTGATCAAGAACGCCGACCATGTCCTGGAGCTGGGACCGGGCGCCGGGCCCGAGGGCGGCCACGTGGTGTGTGCGGGGACGCCGGAGGAGGTCGCAGCCCACGAGGAGAGTCCCACTGCCCGCTTCCTGAAGGCGAGCCTGGAGTGCGAACCTGCCGCCAGCGCCACCGCCGCCGCCAGCAAGGAAGCCTCGTGAATCCCTGGGTGGATCGTTTGCGCCTGATGCTGGTCACCGACGGTGTGGGCGACGTGGACCGGATCCAGGGCGTGGTGACGGCGGTGTTGACGGGTGGCTTCACCGCCGTGCAGGTGCGTGAGCCCAAGCTCGGTGCCGGCCAGCTGGCCGCGCTCTGTGAGCGCCTGTGGCCTGTGGTGTGCGAGCACGCGGCGGTGCTGTTGGTGAACGACAGGGTCGACGTGGCGGCACTGGACTGCGCTCACGGCGTGCACCTCGGCTTTCGTTCCCTGGTGCCCAGCCAGGCGCGGGACGTGTTGGGTGCGGAGAAGCTCGTGGGCTTCTCGGCCCACGACGGCGACGAGTTGGCCTGGGCCAGGGACCAGGGCGTCGACTACGTGATCCTGGCACCGGTGTTCGCCACCCAGAGCAAGCCCGATGCAAAGCCTCTTGGGGTGAAAAACACCCAGGCTCTGGTGTCAGCCGCCCAGGTCCCCGTCATTCTCCTCGGTGGCTTGAACGAACAGACCCTGGCAGACGCCTTGGCGATCGACGCCCACGGCCATGCGTTCATGAGCGCGGTGTTCGGGGCCCCGGACCCGCACGAGGCAGCAAGGGGGCTGGCTTCGATCAGTCGCCGTCGGCCAGCCTGAGCGTCCAGGGGCCCTCCCCCGCTCCCGGCTTCTTGTCAGCTGGCTTCGGCACTGGCCTGTTCGAGCAGCTGCGCGACTCCCAGCTGTTTCGCCCATTCCGCCAGGTATGCCCGGTCCAATCGGTCCCGCTGCAGCTTGAGCATGCCAAGCACGTCGCGCCACTGCCGATCCGATACCCGACCACCCTTCTCGAACCACTCCAGCTTGGCGAGGATCATGTCCTCCGGTGACGTCACACAGAGGTGCTGGGACGCTTCTGGTGTCACCTGCCTGGATTGGCGCCGGGAGAACTCCTCGCGACTGAACGGCCGGTGCTTCAACATGACCAGGTCGATCTTGAACGCCGTGTCCCGGTGCAGGATGTTGCAGCTGGTGTTCGTCGTCAGGGCCATTTCCATGGCCGCAGGATCGACAAGGAACTCCCCCTCCAGTCGGCGCAAAAGAGCATCCATCTGATCACGGCGGAGGTCCAGGACGATGTCCAGGTCGTAGGTCGTGCGCGGCTCGCCGTGGAGCGAGCTCGCAGTCGAGCCGCAGACCATGTACGGTATCCCTACAGACTCGAGCACCCCGGCCAGCCGCAGGGCAATCGCCAGGTGCTCAGGAACCCGCGCCGTGCTCAACGGGGTCCCATCCGTAGAACCGGATCATCGTCGCCCGATCCAACCACGTGGCCGCAAGGCGCATCCTGATCTCCTGGTCGCTGGCGTGCGGGTGGCGTTCCCGCAAACCCGCCTCTGCCAGGGCCCTTGCCGTATCACACAGCTCGCCGAACAGGTGCAGCTTTCGCCAGTCGGGCATCTCCCGCCACAGCTCGAACTGCCGGCGGTCGACCTCTTCGGTGGTGTCTTTGGACTGCGGGCGATAGCTGGTCATGGGCAGGGCCAGTGTAGCGGTGACCTTCGCGGGAGGCACGAGCGGCCCGCGGGCCTCGCCACGTTGCTGGGCCTGTCCTCGCCGTCAGTCGCCAAGCACCAGCTTCAGCCCTGCGCTGAACGTCAAGCCGCCCACCGGTCCCTGCGGGTCGGCGACGAAAGCCTGGGCATGGAGCGTGAGGCCGCGCAGGTTGGTGGAGAGCGGCACCGGGAACCCCGGAGACCTGGCGAAGCCTGCCCAGTTGGTGACGGCGAGCAGCGGCACGATCGGGCCTCCCAGGTAGAGCGTGCAGGGCGGGATCGGCTGGTCCTGTCGGGTAGCGGACAAGCCAAACACACAGGCGGAGGCAGGGCGCGCACCGATCAGCTCGAGTCCGAAGCGGGGGTGGCCGAGGTAGGGTGTTTCGCTGGTGAGGATCGGTGAGCTCGTGCTGCCCGAGCACGCGCTGCCGAAGGGTTGGGTGGTGGCGCGGTGATGGCCGCTGTAGTGCCAGGTGTCGTCCAGATCGCCGCCGCCGGTGCCACCGAACAGGACCACGCGCTGGCGCGCGATGTCGTAGGCCATTGCGTGGCTAGCGCGCGCGCTCGGACCGTTGGTCGTTGAGCGCTGAGACCAGTTCAGACCGTCCCACTCCCAGGTGTCGGCGGACACGAAGCTGCGGGGCGCAACGAGCACGCCGCCGAACAGGACCACGCGTTGGCGGACGATGTCGTAGGCCATGGCGTGATGGAAGCGCGACCCCGGACCTTGGGTCGACCATAGCTGTGTCCAGTCGCGACCGTCCCACTCCCAGGTGTCCCTTGGATAGCCGGTGCCGGCGCCGCCGAACAGGACCACGCGCTGGCGGGCCACGTCGTACGACATGGCGTGGCCGTAGCGTGGGCTCGGGCTGTTGGCCGGGGTCAACTGTATCCAGTGGTCACCATCCCACTCCCAGGTTGCGGAGGAGGCGGCGCCGCGGCCCCCGAACAGAACGACGCGCTCACGCGCGATGTCGTAGGCCATGGCGTGGTGGTAGCGTTCGCTGGGGCTCCTGGTCGGCGAGCGCTTGGACCAGTTGTGGCCGTCCCACTCCCAGGTGTCGTGGACGAGCGCACCGGGAGCACTCCCCCCGAACAGGACGACACGCTGGCGGGCCACGTCGTACGCCATGGCGTGGCCGTAGCGGGCAGTCGGACTCCTGGCCGGGGATCGTAGAGACCAGTTGTGGCCGTCCCATTCCCAGGTGTCGGAGAAAGCGCTGTAGTTGTCCCATCCCCCGAACAGGACGACGCACTGCCGCGCGACATCGTAGGCCATGGCGTGGTCGTGGCGTCTGCTCGGGCTCTGCGGCACGGGCTGGGTCCAGTTGCTGCCGTCCCACTCCCACGTGTCGGAGTGGGAGAGGGGCAGGGCGCCGCCGGCATACCCCCCGAACAGGACGACGTGCTGCCGGGCGGCGTCGTAGGCCATGGCGTGGTCGTTGCGCGCCATCGGGCTGTTCGCGGGTGAGCGCCGAGCCCAGCTGTTGCCGTCCCATTCCCAGGTATCCCAGAGGAGCGGGTTGTTGGCATCCCCTCCTCCGAACAGGACGACACGCTGGCGGGCCACGTCGTAGGCCATGGCATGGGAATGGCGGGCACTCGGGCTGTTGGTCGGTGACCGCTGAGTCCAGCTGTTGCCGTCCCACTCCCAGGTGTCCGAGGAGTAGCTGTTGTAGGCCCAACAGCCCCCGAACAGGACGACGCGCTGGCGCGCGATGTCATAGACCATCGCATGGCCATGGCGCGTGCTCGGGCTGTTGGTCGGCGAGCGCTTTGTCCAGTAGTTGCCGTCCCATTCCCACGTGTCCCCGAGGAACACGGTACCCTGACTCTCGATGCGGGTACCCCCGAACAGGACGACGCGCTGGCGCGCGATGTCATAGACCATCGCATGGCCATGGCGCGTGCTCGGGCTGTTGCTTGGCGAGCGCTTCGTCCAGTTGTCGCCGTCCCACTCCCAGGTTTCGTTGCTATAGCCGGTGCGGTCCCAGCCCCCGAACAGGACGACACGCTGCCGCGCCACGTCGTAGGCCATGGCATGGGAATGGCGCGCGCTCGGGCTGTTGCTCGGTGAGCGTTGAGTCCAGTTGTCGCCGTTCCACTCCCAGGTTTCCGAGGAGTAGCTGTTGACGCCCCAGTAGCCCCCGAAGAGGACGACGCGCTGGCGGACGACGTCGTAGGCCATGGCATGACCAGTGCTGCCGCCGGGAGTCGCCCTCGGCCTCAGCCAACCCGGCTCCCCTTGCGCGCTGACCTCCCCAGTGACCAGGCCGAGGGACGACAGGAGCAGCAGGATCCTCAGCGGCCGGAGACCGGCGACACGGGGACCGTGGCAGCACGCAGCCTGTTGCATGGAGCGAACTCCCGGGGATGAGGTGGAGGGCCTTTCCATGGGATCAGTCTCCAAGCACCAGCTTGAGCCCCCCGCTGAACGTCAGTCCGGCCACCGGTCCCTGGGGGTCGGCGACGAAGGCCTGGGCATAGAGCGTGAGGCCGCGCAGGTTGTGGTTGAGGGGGACTGGG
>QJVU01000616.1 GCA_003235605.1 Planctomycetota bacterium
CGAACCAGTTTTTTTCTGCCCCCGGCGGCGAGAAGTCCGGCGCCGGGAGCTGTGCCGCCAACCACGACCCGGGGATCGCCGCAGTTTGGGGAGCCCGGGAACGGCAGCCCACCCCGCTCGAGCCATGCATCCGGCGCGGCGGGGCCACCCCCCGCCGCGCTTCTTTTCCCGGCGTTACCTGTCCGACGACCTCCGCAGCCGCAACTTGTAGCAGCCTTCCGCCGCCTGCCACAGGTTCTGGAGCTGCCCCTCCCACGGGTCGAAGCCCGGTTTGGTGATGCGAATCCGGTCGGTGACGTGCACGTCCCTGGATAGGTCCACCGGCGTCACCATGCCGCCACGGCCCAGCCGCGGAATGTAGACCTCGGCACCCGGAGGCACGGTCACGAGCCGGACCACCGTGATGTCCGCAGCCGGCGGCGGAGGTCTGTGCGCGCAAGCTGCCACACCCAAGAACAGAGACAGGAACAGTCCAATTCGTCGGGAAGTCATCGTGTCACCTTCCTGTGGTCATGGTGATGTCAGCGCCCGCCGGTCGCGACGTCAACGGCGTCGGGCCGCCGTTCAACGTCGGCGTGAGCACCAGGACATACGTGTTGTATCCGTCCCGAACATCGACGCGCACCCGCTGGGGTGCTCCCGTGGGTCGTCCGTTTCGGCCTGCCCGCAACACCAGCTCGTGGTCGCCGGCGGGTAGCTCCAACCGCGCTGCCTGGAAGGTCTGGGGCAGGAGGCTCCAGCATCGAAGGTCGGCGCGCTCGGAAGCAGTCCAGATCAGACCGAACAGGTCGATCAGGAGCTGCCAGCCGTGGGTTTCGTGTTCGTTCTTGCTGCTGTGCTCCACCGCCTCCTTGCCCGCCTCCACGACCGCGACCTTCAGCATCCGCCGGAGCACGGCCCGGGCCATGATGTAGTCGTGCATCGCCTCGAACTCCACACGCGCAATCTCGTCCACGTTCGTGATCGCCGCCGTGGTGCCCCGGTCCTGACCGTCGACGGCGACGTGCACCGCATCCGGGTTGTCGCGATGAAAGGCAAGAGCAGGGATCGGGATCGGGTTCAGGTTGGCAAGGAACGGCCCGTGGTCACGGTTGTGGTTCCAGATGATCTGGGCAATCGCGATCGCATCGGCACTCGCCTGCTCCCAGACCTCGACCCGGAACGGCCCGCGGCCCACCAGTGCCAAAACATGCACGACGCCGTTACCCTTCTCACTGTGCCAACCCCGCTCCGCCCGTGCCAGGGCTTCGCGGCCGTCCCGGAAGCCCGGCTCCATCGCCACGACCTTGCGGAACTCACGGACCGCCGTGGAACGGCCCCTTGGACTCTCGTCCAGGATGATTGCCCGCAGGTAGGAGCCGAAGGCCACCAGCTTGTAGTCGTGCTTGGGCCGCCTGCCGTTGGCGTCCTCGAAAGCGTCCATGATCTCTTCTTGGCGGGTCAGCACCTGCAGCGAGTAGGCCAGGACGTCCTTGCCCCCTGCGAACAGGTCCGACAGCGCCAGCATCGCCCGCACCAGGACGTGCTCGTAGTCGGCGCCCTCGTAGTCGAGGTAGCGGTCGTCCAGCATCATCGCGGCAAACGATTCGAAGAAGCCGCGACCACCCAGCTCATCGAGACAGTCCCGTGCCTCGCGCAGCGCTGCGATGGCTGCCGCCGGATCGGCAATGGCGTTGGCCAAGATCGATGATTCCATGTCGTAGAGGTGACGGTCGTCGGCGTAGTCCTGGCGCACCTCCTGGAGCTGGCGCCAGGCGCTCTGGTAGTTCCCCCGCCAGTAGGCCTCCCGTACCGGCGCCATCGGGTCCGACACACAGGCAGCGAGCGCCAAGCATGGGAACGTCAGCGCTGCAAGGGCCCGGAGCACGGAAAGCGATCAGGGACCTACCTTGTGTACGCCTTGCGCACCCGGGTGGTCTCCTTGAAATTCGCGCCGGTGGCAGTGTCAACCAGCTCCAAGGTCAGCGTGTAGTTCACTTGGGTGACCTTGTGACCCTCGGAGCGCACGTTGGTCACCACGGCAAACAACAGCGCCTCGGCCGGGTTCTTGCTGGTTTCCAACGCCGCCAGGAACCGCGCCCTGTCCTTGGGCAGGAAGAGGTTCTGGGGAGTCAAACGGGTCGCTTGGAGGGCAGCGTCGACGAAGTAGCCACTCACGGTCTTGTAGCCAGGGAAGTGGTTGATCTTGGTCTCGATCAACTGAATCATGGCGTCCCGGGCGGGGCCCAGCTCCTCGTCGGACCTGTTGATCACGTCCACAAAGGCGACGGGGATGGTCTTCGTGGGGCCCAGTTCGTCCTTGTGACGCTGGAAGAGCTTCTCGACGGCTCCCTCGATCAGGCGGTCGAAGGTGGCCGCGTCGGCCCTCCTGCTGCCCACGATCTCGGCCTCGTCGTCGCTCATGATGCGTCCGCGCTGTCCCGTGCAGGCAACAGCCAGGAAGGCCAGGACCAAGGCCGCCGGAAGAGGGCGAGGATTCTTGTAGTCGGGTTCCATGGTTCTGATTGTGGCTAGCGCTCGCTGGTCTTGTGTTCTGCGGGGGTATCGACGCCCGAGACGGGCTGCCGGGCGGCGCGCTCGGGGCCCTTGCATCCGGCAATGCCGAAAAGCGCGAGGGCCAGAAGGCCGAGAGCTGCAAGCGTCCTGTTCAGGGTGTGCTTCATCCCGCGAGCGTACGCACATCCCGTACCGCTTGGAAGCAGGCCCGGCCTAGTCGGCGGAGGACGCCTCCCCCTCACTCATGGCTGTTGCCAGCTCCGCCTTCAGATCGGTCAGGCCTTCACCCTCCAGGTCCGGAGCCTTCAGCGCCACGGGCTCCATGCCATCGACCTTCGGGTCGATGACCAGGAGGTCGGCCTGTTCCTCCTCGGCATTGCGGGCATCGGCCATCTTCAAGACGCGCTTTCGCAGGAGCAGCAAGGCAACCAGGTAGCGCAGTCCTCCGGCCTCGGGATCCTCCGCGAGCCGGTCGAACAACGCCCGCAGTACGGCCAGGTCCATGACCGGCTGTCTGCGGCCGTCCGGGCGCCGCCGGACCTTCCAATGGAAGGGCATCTCCTTGCTCTTCGACTTGAGATCCAGGAAACATCGGAGGCACGCCTGACGGCGGATACAGCCAGGTAGCTCCAAGAGCGCGTAGTACTCCTGCTCGGCGGCGAGGGCACAACCACCAAGGCTGCAGATCTCTGTCTGGCTACGGTCTCGTTGGATCTTCCAGTCTGACGTCACGACTTGGACGACTTCTCGGCCAGGCTCTCGACCCAGCGTTCCCAGAAGGCCTCGGTCCGGTCGCCCCGAACACCAGACATGGTCTGCAATGTCTGCTGAGCGGCGCGGATGCCCTGGCGGTCTCCCTGGCGAAGGACCTCCTTGTAGTAGGCCACGACGACCGTCGCCGTCTCCCTGTCCTTGAAGCGTCCAAGGGCCATGACCACCCGGCGGCGCACGAACGCATCGGGATCGCGGAGGGCTGCCTCGCGCAAGACGGGCAACTGGCTCTCGCCGACCATGGCCAGGCTCTCCAAAGCCTGGGCCCGAATCGTCCAGTCGGCATGGCGGGCGTGCTGCAACAACAGATCCCTTGCTGCCGGGTCCGTGGCCAGACCACCGAGCACCTGAAGCACCTGCCGTGGAACCCGCTTGTCCTCGTGCAACAGGAACGGCGCCAGATTGGGCACGACGCCCGGGCCCATGTAGATGAGAACTTCCACTCCCAGGGCGCGGGTCGTGGCATCCCGGTGGCGCAGCATCTCGTCCACGACGATTGGTACGGCGACGCCGCCGGCAATGCGCAGCTCCTCACGGGCTTTCTGGTAGCCAACGGGCTCGGTGGACTTGACGGTGCCCAACAGGTCCCGCTGGTGACGGAGGTTCTGCTTGTAGGAACCCACCGCGTAGCCGATCAGCGTGCGGGTCCACCAGGCCGCCGAGACTGGATCCTTGAGGACCTGGTCCCGCGCTGCCGGGAACTTGGGGTCCTCGGTCTTCCACAAGTGCTCGACTGTCTTGAGCTGTTGGAACTGCTCGGGCCCGAGGTCCTCGCGCACCGGCTTGTAGGGTTTCTTTGCCGTGCTGCTGCAGCCGGCCAAGGCCAGCGCCAGAAGCAGGGACATCGTGCAGCGCATGGCTGCCAACCTAGGGACCGCATCGGATCGGATCAACGCACCACCTCGAGGCTGTCCTTGGGAACATAACCCTCCCGGTCCCGCAGCCGCACCCGGGTCCATGCGGGACCCTCCTTGAGGACCGCCACCGCCACCCCCGCCCGGACCGTCATCAGGGCGGAGAGCTCGGCCTTGGGCTCGGCGCGGAGCGCCACCTTGGGCGCGATCACGATCCCGGTGGCAGGTCGCAGGGGTCCCCACCAAGCCACCTCCATCAGCAGCAACAGGGCGGGCAAGGCCACGGCGACGCCCAAGGCCCGTAGCCGGCGACCTCCCAGGAGCACGAGGGCTGCGGCGATGAGGTTCAGGGTGGCGCAAAGCCATAGACGTTCCCAGGGCCGGAGCCGATCCCGCAGCTCGGCCAAGGTATCCAGGAACGGTTCGCCCTCCCCCTCCACCAAGTCCAGCTTCTGCCTGGTCAGGCGGATGTTGAACAGCAGGTCCCGGTCCCGGGGCGCAGCCAGCCGAGCCCGCTCGTAGGCGGCCAGGGCCTGGGCAAAGCGCCCCTGGCGGTAGAGGCTGTTGCCCAGGTTGTAGGCAGCCCGGCGATCGCCACCAGCGGCCCGTTCCCTGAAGAAGGCGGCAGCCGTCTCGTAGTCTCCGCGGCGATAGGCCGCTTCGCCCTCGCTGGTGGCCGCGTCCTGCGCGGAGAGAACACCCATGACGACCACCAGAGCCATCACCACCGCCGCGGGCTTCATGGACGTGGCCTCCAGGCGCTCGACCAAGTCACGGACCGTGCTCGCGTCCAATGCGCTCGCCGCATCTCCGCCCGCATAGCGGGCGGAGACCCCGGCCTCCACCTGGCGGTTCGCGGCAGCGGCCAGGTCCGGCTCCACCCCGGCTGCCACCAGGCGCTGTGCCAGGTCTGGGCCAATCACTGCAGCGGGCTCGCAGGCCAGGCGGTCTGCCAGATAGTCCACCAGGGCAGCGTGGATGTCGGCACCGGTTCCCAAGGCGCGGTGAAACCGGCGAGCTGCGCCCCTGGCCCTGAGGCCAGCCACATCTGCGCGTCGGCGGCGCACCCACCCCAGCAGCATGGTCACGAGCAGAGCGAGCAGCCACGGCACAATGCCAGCCACCAGACCGTTTGCAGCCGAGGGCGCCGCCGGCAACCGCAGTGGCATCGATCCACCGGCCGGCTTCATGTCATAGATGTCGTCCACCCCCATCTCCACCGCCTTGTCGTCGCTGTCCGGGAGCGCCGGCAGCGCAGCACGCCCCTCGAGGGGCGTCACCTTCAGGGGCAGAGGAGCGGTCCGGACGGTCTGGTAGCGCTCCACACCGGGAGTCGTGTCAAAGTAGCTCCACGCGATGGAAGGCACGCTCTGGACGGTGACCGTCTTGGGGGTCAGGTCGTAGGTGACCACGACCTGCTCCCGGTCGCGCTTCTCGATCTTGCCCAGGGTGTGAAAGCCTGGCAGGTCCTTCAACTCGGGGACCTCCAAGAACTCCAAGTTGCCGCTGCCGGAGATCGTGAGGGTCAGCTTGAGGCTCTCCCCGACCATCACCCTTTCCCGGTCCAGGACCGCATCCACCTGGAACCGCCCCACAGCGTTGTAGAAGTCCGGGGGACGCCCTTCCTCGGGGAGATCCACCACCTCGAAGGTGATGGGCTTTCCGTACACATAGAAGCTCTGGGTCTCTGCCCGGTCGAAGGGGAAGGCGAACCTGCGGTTGAAGCCCTCCCGCTTGACCACCACGTAGCTGAGCACCGGAGCATCCAGTTGTACCTTCCCGGCGCGGGTGGGCAGGAACGAGCGGGACAGCCGAAAGCCGTTGTAGACCTGGCCGCCTTGCTCGTGGTTGGCATCGTACTCCACCGCCACCGGCTCGCCGTTCAGCCCCAGGAGGATGCCCTCCTTCAGCTCGGGCTCCTGAATCGGTTCGAGGCCCTCGATGCGGTCGAGCCACGGTGCGTGCAGCAGGACCCCCGGCACCACCCGAGGACCGACCTGCTGGTTGGCCAGGGACAGCCGCTTGTCCACTCCGTAGTCCACCCGGAAGCGGATCGGTTCGTGGACGTAGACACGCTCCCGGGACGCGGTGACCTCGAGGTAGGCGTACTTCTCACCAACGATGTCCTTCTGGGCCTCGATGAGGATCGGTTTGGTCTTTTGTTTCGAGCTGCCGAGATCCACCTCGAAGGCAGGGATCGTGAACCTTCCCACCCGCGCGGGGCGGATGTCGAGGAGGTACTTGACGCTGCGGCGATAGGTCCGGCGGCCGTTGATGATCATGTGGTTCTCTTCGGTGCCCGCGCTGAGGAGACGCATCCTCAGACCGTCCACCTCGGGCACAACCGGGGGCGGAGGGTTCTCCCTGGTGTCCACTCGAAGCAGGACCTGGGCACTCTCCCCTACGCGCACCACGGCCGGTTGGGGCCCCTCCACGACCAGCCGCTCCCCCGGCCCCTGGGGCACCAGCGCCAGGCCAACGCTCAAACCCAGGACTGTGGCCAGCGCCATCACCAATCCTTCTTCACCTTGGGCCGGCTGGCCTGCTTCTGCTTCTGCAGCTCCCGGAACTGGGCCTCGATCCGCTTCAACATCTGCAGGAGGCGCTTCTTCTGTTCCTGGGTCAGCTCCTTGTCGGGATCGAACTTGCCCAGCTGCGGTCGCTCTTGCGGCTTCTGCTGCTGGGGCGGCTGCTTCGCCTTGTCCTGCTTGTCCTGGTCCCCTTTCTGCTGGCCTTTCTTGTCCTGGTCCCGTTTCTGGTCCTGTTGCTTGCCCTTGTCTTTCGGCTTGTTCTCGTCCTTGTTCTTGTCCTTGTTCTTGTTCTTGTCCTTGTTCTTGTCCTCGTCTTTCTTCTTCTGCTCCTCTTCCTTCTTCTTCTGCTCCTCGAGCTGTTTCCTCAGCTCCTCCTCCTTGCGGATCGCGCGCTCCAGGTTGCGGGCCAGGGCAGGCCCCGCTTGGGGGCGGGTAGCTCCTCGCTGGTAGTGGTTGCGGGCCTGCACCATCAGGCCCAGCGCCTCCTCGAGGACCTTGGATCGTGGCTGGTCCTTGGCCTGTTCGCTTGCTCTCTGCAGCGCCTCCTCGAAGCGCAGGTTGCCCAGGATGCCGTCCCGCAACGCATCCAAGCCATCTCCGAGGGTGGCTGCCTTCTCGGCGCTGGTCTCGGCTTCGTCGCGCTCGCCAAGGCGCCAGAGTGTCGCGGCCAGGTTGTAGTTCATCCTGGCGTCGTTCTTGTCGCTCTCGAGGGCCTTGCGGAAGGCGTGGGCGGCTTCCGCGTAGCGCCCTTCAGCATAGAGCCGGAGCGGATCCTTCTGGGCGTTCGCCGCCGCGGCGCACAACAGTACGAGAGAGACCACGGCTCTCACCTTCGCCATCGTCGCCAACCTCCAAGACAGAGCATATCCCACAACAACAGCAATAGTGCCGGCAGCAGCGTCCACTGGAACCGGCTCTTGTAGATGGTCTCCTCACCAGCGTCGTAGCCACGCTTCACCATCAGGTCCAGGCGCTTTGTCTTCAGCTCCAACAGCGGCAACGGCGTCACGTCGGCTCGCAGGAACTCACCGCCGGCAATCCGGGTCATCTCCCGCAGACTCTCGGAAGCCAGGGCGGAAACCACCTCATCGCCCTTGTCGTCCTTGAGGAAGGACTCGCCGTCCTCGCCCGTGAGGGTGATCTTGCTGCCTCTGGTGGAACCGTAACCCACCGCATGCACTACCACGTGGCGGTCGTGGCACTGCCTGGCGGCTTGCTGGGCCTTGCCCGCATGGTCCTCACCATCGGTCAACACAACGATCACGCTGGTCTGCTGGTCGTTGTCGCTTATGAGCGTTAGAGCCCGTTCCACGGCAGCGGCGACGTTCGTGCCTCCCTGCCGGACGGTGTCGGTATCCACCGTCGCCAGCAGTTGTCGGAACGAATCCAGGTCGTGGGTGAGTGGTACGACGATCCTGGTGCGGCCAGCGAAGGCCACCAGACCGACGCGATCGCCACCCTTCAGCTCCGGGAGGACCGAACGGATGTCGCGCTGGGCCCGACCGAGGCGCGTCGGCTCCATGTCCCTGGCCAACATGGACCGCGACGTGTCCAGACAAAAGATGATGTCGAGGCCGCGACGCTCGACCTGCACCTGCTCCGACCCAAGGCGTGGCTCCATCCAGGTCAGCACCAGCAGCACGGCGGCCAGGGCCAGGCGGGTGGCTCGCCCCGCCGGGGAGGGCAGGGCCTCGCGGAACACCGCGCCATATGCGTGTTGGGCGAGCCGGCGCTGGCGCACCAGCCACCACAGGAACAGCCACGCTGGAACCGCCAGCAGCAGGCACGGCCACAGCTCGGGTCTGCTGAAAGTGAGCTCCCTCACGGCAACCCCCGGATCCAGGCAAACTCCAGGAGGATGGCCAGAACCAACAGGGACGCTGCCGCAACCAGGGGGTAGAGGAACCAGTCCACGGTGCGGTAGCGCGGGTCCTGCAGCTCTACCTTCTCCATCTGGTCGATGACCGCGTAGACCTGCTCCAGTTCGTCGGCATCTGCGGCAGCGAAGAAACGGCCACCGGTGGTCTTCGCAATCCCCTCGAGGGCACTGAAGTCCACTGGTATCCGCTGAGGACCCAGGAATGTCTGGATGACCCTGGGCTTGCCGATGCCGATGGTGTGCACGCGCACATCGGCGTCCTTGGCCAGCTTCGCCGCCTCGTCTGGCATGATGGTGCCAACGGTCTCCTCGCCGTCGGACAGCAGAACCACCACCCGCGACCTCGCCTCGCTCTGCTCCAGGAGCTTGACCGCCTTGGCGAGGGCGATCCCGATGCCCGTGCCATCCTCCTCGGTCTGGGGATAGACAGCCTCTACATCCTTCAGGAAGGCAGCCAGCGCCGCCTGGTCCAAGGTCAGGGGGCACCGCAGCTCGGGGTAGCGCGCAAACGCGACCAGACCGACCCGGTCGCTGGTGCGGGCTTTCGCAAACTCCAGCGCCTTCTCCCTGGCCGCGGAGACCCGGCTCCTGGTGTTGTCGTCGTTCATGTCCGGGGCACGCATGGAGCTGGAGACGTCCACCAGCAGGACGATGTCGACACCCATCTCCCGGAGCGACATCACGTCGCGGGTGACTGGCCTCGACAGAGCCAACGTCAGGGCGCTCAGCGCGAGGACCTGGAAGACCAACGGCAGAGCGCGGAGGCGGGCGCGCAGGGTCCGAGGCAGTCCCCCCAGCATCGCCACATCGGCGGTGGGAAGCGCTGCCCGTGGGCGGAGCACCCGCCAGACGAACATCAGCCAGACAAGAGGGAGTGCCAGGAGGAACCAGGGATCCAGGAGGATCATGCGGCACCTCCCTGGGCCACCGCTGCCCCGGGAACGCGGTCGGGTCGGGTCTGCTCGACGAAGGCTTCGGCGATCTGGAAGGTCTGGTCGTGGACCCGGTGGTCCGGAATCAGGCGCGCAAACTTGACGAGGTCACACTGCTCCAGGAACTGCCCCAGGCTCCTGCGTTGCTCGCCGGTCAAGGTGTCCCCTTGTTCGATCTCCGCAAGAAACTCCTCGGTGGTGCGCTCCGGGGCGTGGAGACCAAAGCGCTCCTCCAGGTAGAGCCGCAGCACCTGGGAGACCTCGACGTAGAAAGCCTCCACCTGGACCTCGGTCTCCCTGGGCACGCCCTTGAGCCTGGCCAGGGCCCGGAGCGCCTTGACATGAGGCTGCAGGGGCAGCTCCCGGGGCATGTAGACCTTGCGGGGCCGGCGCAGGTACCAGGCCACGACGAGACCCAGAAGCACCAGGCCGGCGGCACCCAGCAACCACGCCCCGTAGTGCACCCGTGGTGGGAACAGCGGCGCCGGAGCCTCGATGGCGGCAAGATCTGCATTCTCGCCCAGGATCGAGCCCACTTGGATCAGGATCTCACCGCTGCTGGCCCTGTGTTCGCCGGCTTCGACGGTGTAGGCAGGGATGGTGAGCTCGCCGAGGCGGAGCGGACGGAGCCTGCCCCGATACTCCAGGATCTCCCCGGTCGCGGTCTTCCGCCTGCCATGCCGCCGGATGTGGCCAGCGAAGCCCTCGGGCACTGTCGGCGTGAAGACCACCTCTGCCTGCGTTCCCGCCGCCACCTTCGCTCCCGTCTTCGGTTCCGCTCCTGCCTTCGCCTTCAGGTCCCGGTCACGGTAGAGGTAGAGCCGGATGTCGATGGGCTCCAGGAGCTTCACCTTCTCCTTGGAGACCTCCACGCGCAGATCCAGCGGCGGCTCCAGGGTAGGCCCGGTGTCCGGGGACCCGTCTCCGCAGGCCACGACCAGCAGGCAGGTGCTCGCCAGCAGCGACCTCATCGGTGTGCACCTCGGAGCTCGCGCATCTGGAAGAAGCGGATGATGGGGTCGGCCACGCTGCGGTGCGGCCAGACGTCCATGTGGTCCACACCTGCACGCTTGAAGGTCTCCAGCAATGCGCTCTCGTGCCGTGCCATCGCCGCGGCATGTGCGGCCCGCACCTTTCGGGAGCTGGTGTCCACCCAGGTTGCGCGGCCGGTCTCCAGGTCCCGCAGATGGAGGAGTCCTGCTTTGGGCAACTCCCGTGTCCTCGGGTCCATGATCCGAACCGCCACCACGTCGTGGCGCCGCGCCAGGAGACCCAGGGGCCGCCGGAAGTCCGGCACCAGGAAATCGCTGATCACGAAAACGATGGCGCGCTTGCGCTGCACCCGGCCGGCGTAGTCGAGGGCCGCGGCGAGGTCGCTTCCTTGGCCCCTGGCTCCCAGGGTCAGGACGTCCCGGATCAGCCGCAGGACGTGGAAGGACCCCTTCTTTGCCGGAACATAGAGGTCGATGCTGTCGCTGAAGGCAATGAGGCCGGCCTTGTCGTTGTTGCGCTGGGCGGAGAGGGCGATGCAGGCGCAGAACTCCGCCGCGGTTTCCAGGACCGTGCGGGCGCTCCCCGCAGGCTTGGGGGTAGTGCCGAAACCCGTGGACGCCGAGACATCCAGGAGCAGAACCACCGTCAGCTCCCGTTCCTCCATGTACTTCTTGATGTGGGGCCTGCCGGTCCGGGCGGTCACGTTCCAGTCGACCATGCGCGGGTCGTCGCCATCCACGTACTCCCGCACTTCGTCGAACTCGATGCCGGCACCCCGGAACACCGACGTGTAGCCACCGGACATGACGTCGGTGACCAACCGGTTGGTGCGCACCTGGATGCGACGGACCTGGGCGAGGATCTCGGGATCAATCACGGCTGGAGGGGAGCGGGGAGGATACGTAGCTGGCCACCGGACCTCTAGGCGGCTCGCGGAGAGCCTCACGGAGAGCACCGACCTCGGGTCGGCCCGGGCAACGAGGTGGCCTGGCGGATACTCCCAAAACCCCGGCAGGCAGGAGGCTACGTGTGTCTGGGTGCCGGTGCCGGAAACCCGGAAGGGGAGTCCCCGGGGCTGCGGCAACTCCTCGCGGGCTTCCGCTGCCGGTCCCCGAAGCCAGGCACGATCACGGCACGGGCACGTGATCGAACACCTGCTGCAGGATGTCCTCGGACGTCACCTCTTCCGCCTCCGCTTCGTAGGTGGTGATGACCCGGTGGCGCAGCACCGGCATGCCGACGGCCTTCACGTCCTGGGGGGTGACGAAGCCGCGGCCGGCCAGGAACGCGTGGGCACGGGCGGCCCTTGTCAACGAGAGCGATGCCCGGGGCGAGCCCCCGTACAAGATCAGCTCCCTCAACTTGCCGAGGCCGGCCTCTTGTGGATCGCGGGTTGCCGCCACCAGGTCGACGACGTAGGACTTCACCTTGTCATCGAGGTAGATCGTCTCCATGAGCCGGCGCAGCTCCAGAACCTTTTGGATGCTGGAGCTCTGCTCCACGAGAGGGGGCGTCACCTTGGTGCCCATCCGCTCGATGATCTCCAGCTCTTCCTCTTTGCTGGGGTACTTCACCAACAGCTTCATGAGGAAACGGTCGACCTGGGCCTCGGGCAAGGTGTAGGTCCCCTCCTGCTCGATGGGGTTCTGGGTGGCCAGCACCAGGAACGGCGACGGCAGTGGGAAGGTCTCGCCGCCGATGGAGACCTGGCGCTCCTGCATGGACTCGAGCAGCGCGGACTGGACCTTCGCCGGCGCACGGTTGATCTCGTCCGCGAGGACGAAGTTCGCAAACACCGGTCCCTGCTTCACCGACCACTCCCCAGTCTTGGGGTTGTAGACATGGGTGCCCACCAGGTCCGAAGGCAGCAGGTCCGGGGTGAACTGGACCCGGTGGAAACTCCCGCCCACCACCCGGGCCAGGCTCTGGACCGCCAGGGTCTTGGCCAGGCCCGGCAGACCCTCCAGCAAGACGTGGCCATCGGCAAGCAGGGCGATCAGGAGACCGTCCAGAAGGTCCTTTTGGCCGACGATGACGGTCTCCAGGGAACGACGGATCCCGGACAGCTCATGGCTGCTCTCCTTGATCCGCTCGGCAATGGCAACCACGTCGGTCATGGGTGGCTGGGGCTCGTGTCAGGAACAGGCTTGAAAGAATCTGAGAACGGGAGCGCCCAACGATAGCAGGCCGGGCAACACTCCCAAGACGCTACTTTGCGCGGGCGGCCTTCATGGCCTCGGCGTGGTAGAGGTAGCGGTCCGCCACCGCGTCCACCGCCGCCCTGTCGGACACCCTCGTGAGCCGGCCGAACTCCACGTTGGTAACCTCCTGCAGCATCGAGAGCACCATCATCCGCAGGTGTGGCTGCTCCACGGCCTTCAGTAGCCTGGTCAGCTCCGGCACCGACTCGACACCTTGGTCCAGCGTGAGGTGCTGGAGCTTCAGGGTGGTGGTCACCTTGTTGTTGCGCAGGGCCTCCAGAAACCACATCGCACGCGGCTGCCCCTTGTGGGTGCGGTACCAGCCTCGCATCGCCTCCTGCCGGTTGTTCACCTGCGCGACATCCAGGCCGATGATCTCCGAGAGGGCCTCGGTGGCCTCGAATCGATGGGCCTCGTCCCCCAACAGCTCGATCAGGTCCGGCACCACCGTGGGGTCGTGGAACTCGCCGAGGAGGAGCACCAGCCGGACACGGGTCTCGCCGGTGGCTCGGGGAAGGTGCTTTCGCAGCTGGGTCCTGGCGATGACCGCTCCCTGGTTGCGCAGGGACAGCAGCGTGCGGCGGCCGTACTCGTCCATGGTGTTGCCCTGGCTGGCAAACCGCCGCGCAAGGAAGTCCGCGATGCGCGCATTGCTCATCTCTCCCATGGCGGTCAGGCCGGCGAGGCGGTCCTCGCGATCCGGCCGCCGCACCGCTTCGATCAGGATGTCCACCACCGTCTGGCCACCGATGCGGCCCAGCGCCACCCAGATGTCCCGTCGCACGGCGCCAAGGGCCTTCGGCTCCATGGTCAGCAAGGGCTTGCGGGCTTCGGTGGCCCGCAGCATGCCCAGGGCGTAGATCGCCGTGCGCTGCTCCTGCAGATCGGGACTCTGGAGCTTCTGCAACAGCACGGGGATTGCCCGCAGGTCTTTCGACCTGGCGATCTCGTGGATTGCCGCAACGCGCACGGAGACACTGGGGTGTGACAGCGCGGCCAGCACCTTGTCGGCGCCGAGGAGGGCGAACAGGCGGGTCACGTAGGCATCCGCTGTCTTGGTCATCCGTCGCTCCAGGATGCCCAGGGCCCGTCGCCAGAGGAGATCCCCGGGAGCCAGGAGCGCCACTTCGATCAGCTGGAAGACATCGTCGTCGATCTTCTCGGCCTCGGAGGCCTGCCGCAGCATGGCAACCCCATCTTCCTCGGTGAGGAGCTTCTTCAGGTCCGGGATCGAGGCCAGGTCGGCGATGGCCTGCTGCCGCGCCGGCCCCTTCAGTTCCGGCAGGCGCTCGAGGATCATCTCCTTCAACCTCAGGTCCAGCTTGTCCGGGTTGGCAAGGCGCCACTTGTGCTCTACGCGCCAGAAGGGCGTAACGTCCGGGTGCACGCTGGGATCGCGGTAGCGCTGCCACCGCTGCTCGTGGGCGGTCTCGACCACCAACTTGCGCATCTCCGTCACGAAGGGCTGTGCTCCGGTTGGCAGCCGCAGGCGCACGCGGGCACCCGCCAGGCGCAGATCCAGCATCTGCTCGACGTCGGTCTGGGTCGCGGACTGGCGCCCGTTCATGAACCCCAGCTCCTGCAGGCCGGCCACTAGGCACTTGAGCTCTGCCGGTGCCAGGATGTACTCGCTCAGGGCGGGCTGCCCCTCCGCGACAGGCACCCGCTCGCCGCGGAAACGGATCTTGTGCGAGGGTTCCATCCACGTCACCTCGGCGAAGGGCGCATTCTCCTCCGTCACGTCGATACGCTGGCGCATGCCGACGAAGAACGGGCGGCTCGCCTTCCACCAGGACCGCCAGGCACCCATGCGATCACGGAAATCCTCACCGGTGAAGGCGACCAGCTTCCGTGTGGCGATTCCCTGGATGAGGCTCAGGTCGCTGACGAACTCCAGAGGCGCAACCACCAGCAGCAACCCTTCTACCAAGGCGGCATCCTCGACCTCGTGCCGGCCGTCGACAGCGGAGCGCCGCGCCAGGGACACCAACGCCACCGCGGCGGTAGCCCTCAGGAACGGGTCGCGGCCGCAGAGCTCCGACTTCAAATGCGGCACCATGGAAGGCAGGACGTAGGCCTTGCCGGTGGCTTCCTCCAGCATGGCCAGAGCCAGGGCCGCATAGCCGAATCCCCAGTTCGTGGCGGGCTGCGAGAGGATGCCCTGCAGGTCGGGCACCGCAGTGGGACCATGCTTCACCAGGGCCAGGCAGGCCTCCCCGGCCAGCCCGGCGTTGCGCACCATGACCTGGAGCAGCCGCTTGCGGGAGGCGGGCTCGGGGATGCAGGCCAGCAGGCGGATGGCCTTGCGCCGCACGTCGGTCTTCTGGGAGTGGGACAGCTGCAGCAGCCGCGGCAGGTCGCTGGCATCCACCCGTTCCGTGAGGAGTTCCCTGGCTGCCTTCCGGGCCGGCGAGAACTTCCCCTGCAACAGGTCGATCAGGTATTCCTTGCCTCTTTGGGCGTCCCCCGCCAAGTCGGCCATGGTGCGGGCCGTGGCCTCCGTGGCGGCGCCCATGGAGCGGGTCAGCAACAGGAAGCGCAGCTCCTTGGCGTCCTCCGCGTCACCGTAGCGCGCGAGGACCAGCATCATGCCGAACAGCTGGTCAGCATCGACCTTTCCACAGAGACGCGCTGCCAGACGGTTGGGGTGGTCGAACTCGTCGCGTAGCTGACGCAGGATCTGCTCCACCTCCTTGTTCGCGGCGTGGCGGCTACGGCGCAGGTCCAGCACCACGCGCTGGAAATGATCGATGTCGTTGCGCTTCGGCGCGGCCTCCTCAGGAGGCCGCTTGGGCGGTCTGGGCGCCGGCAGCTCGATGCGGCCCTTCTTGGGCTTCGGCCTTGGAGGGTTCTGGGTCGTCTGGCCTGGAAGCGGCGCCAGCAGCGCCAGGCACAGAAGAAGCAGGGGGGCAAAAGGGGCCAGCGGAGCAAGTACGCGCATCAGGCGGGGTGGGTCGACCGGATGGGGGGCTCGATGAGGAGACTCGCAGGAGGGGACTGCGGAAGGCCTGGCAATATAGCGTCTCCCCCAACGGCCACGCGAACATAGACGGGAACATCCCTGGAGCATCCCGAGGGCGCCGGGCAACTCCATTTGGGAAGCTGCTATACCGCTGTCCGCAAAGCATTTATAGGAGACGGGGTGGCTCCCCCTACGATCCTCGTGCACGCCGCCCTGGTCCTGGTGTCGATGCTGTTCGGGCTCAACTACGTGGCCACGAAGGTGATCGTGGGGGCAGTGCCGCCAAGGGCCTGGGTCTTCTACCGGGTGGCCGCCGCCACGCTGGTGCTGCTGCCCATCCTGCTCTGGCGCTGGCGCCAACGCCCCTGGCCGGCGCCCCGGGTCTGGGCCTGGCTGCTGTTGGCCGCTGTCCTCGGCGTCTGCCTGAACCAGGCCCTGTTCATCGAAGGGATGCAACGCACCATCGCCTCCCACTCCTCCATCGTCAACACCTCGATCCCGGTCCTGACCCTCCTGTTCGCCACCAGCGTCGGCCAGGAACGCCTGACCTGGGCAAAGACAGCTGCCGTGGTCGTAGCCATCGCGGGCGTCCTCATCCTCCTGAAGGTCGATATCCTCCTCGCGAGTGACTCTGGCTCCCCTGGCGAGTACTTCACCGGCAACCTCCTCACCCTGGGCAACGCCACGTCCTTTTCATTGTTCGTGGTGTTGATGCGGCACCTGGGCCGCCGGGTGGATCCGGTGGCCGCCACGGCGATCTGCTTCGTGATGGCCACCGCCATCCTGGGTGCCTGGAGCGGCCCGGTCCTGACCACCGACAACCTCGGTGCAATCCTGCAACCGGGCATCTGGCCGTACGCCGTGCTCTCGATCCTGGGCGCCACGGTCCTCACCTACCTCCTGAACAACTGGGCCCTGGGGCATGTCGAGAGCTCGCTGGTCGTGCTCTACATCTATATCCAGCCTATCGTTGCGACCACGTGGCAGACGCTCCGGGGTGACCGCCCCTGGCCCGGGGCGCGCTTCTACATTGCCGCGACCCTGGTTTGCGCCGGCATCCTGCTGGCCTCGATGGCGCGGCGCCGGGAGTCCGCGCGCCTGGGCGCAAGGGGCACTCCCCCCTAAAACAACACGCTGCAATCCAGGGGGCCCCACCGGCGTCCTGGACCCTACCCGTCGCACAGACATCCTCGCACCAAGACATCAAGGAGGTCTCGCCCATGAAAGCGCTCCTGGCTCCCCTGTTCTTGTTGGCCTTTGCCAGCTGTACGTCCCTTGCGGAGACCCGTTGGGCCGCCGACGCGGACCCCGAGGCACCTTCTCAGGGGACGATTGCCAAGGCGGCCGAACATCCGATATCGGGCTTCTACCATGACGATGTCCATGACAAGGCGAAGGGCCGCACGAAGAGCGACGCAGCCGGAGCGCTGGCCCTGGTCTCCGTCGATGCCCTGCCCGAAGAGCGGAAAGCCGCAGGGGACACGGACCAGCCCAAGGACCGCAAGATGGTCTACTCCGCGTCCCTCCAGGTCCGCGTCTCCAGCATCGAGGATGCGGTGCAGCGGTTGTTGGCACGCGTCCGGCAGCTGGAGGGATACCTGGCTCTGCGGAACAACAATGTCCTCACCTGCCGGATTCCCGCCGGCAGCTTCACCACCCTGGTCGAGGAAGTGAAGGGCTACGGCGTGGTTCTGCAGGAGTCGATGCAGGCCCAGGACGTGACCAAGCAGCACGTCGACCTGACCATCCGCCTGGAGAATGCCGAAACCGCGCGGAAGCGGTTGCTGAGCCTGTTGGAGAAGGCCACCAAGGTCGAGGACATCCTGAAGATCGAGGAGCAGCTCACGCGCCTGACCGAGACCATCGAGCGCATCAAGGGCGAGCTGAAGTATCTCAACGAGCAGATCGCGTACTCCCTGGTGAGCGTCGGCTTCCAGTCATCCTCACCGTCGACGACGCCGAGGCGCCGCGCGCGCAGTAGATTCGACTGGATCAACCAGGTGGGCATCGAACAGGTTCTGAGGAGGTTCTGAGGAGGTAATGAGGAGGTAATGAAATGAAGGTCCCCGCACTGCTCACGGTGTTCCTCCTGGCTGGCTGCGCCATCCATGCTGATGTGCCAGACAGTTTCCTGAAGCTGAAGAACGACAGCTACGAGTTCAAGGCTACCTCCGCGGACGACGCCATGCTCTGGGTGCGCCGCTTCGACACCGAACCGGAGGAGAGTACCCTGGACTTCTGGCAGGAGGCCCTCACCAACAATCTCGTCCAGGGAAGAGGCTACCGCCTGGTCAGCAACGACCAGATCCAGACTCGCAGCGGCCGACCCGGGCGGGTCCTGGTCCTGGAGGCCAACGTCGGCGGCCAGACCCAGCGGGAGCTGTTCGCGGTGTTCCTGAAGGAGCATCTCTGGGGCAGCCCCAGCATCTACGTGGCCGAGTACGTGGCGCCCGCGCCGCTGTTCGAGCAGTACCTGGAAAGGGTGCGGAAGGCGATCGAGAGCCTGAACCTGTGATGAACGTTGCGAGCGCTCTTCCCGAGACGCAATGGACTTCGACCACGGATGGGACGCGCTGTTGAACCCGGGCCGCTCGTCGCGGTACTTCGAGCTGGCGGATCCCTCGGGGATACGGGTCCACGGCCCTGGCTGGGACGTGAGCCACGCGTGGTGCCTGGCCGAGGCTTCGCGACTGGTCTATCGGCACAGCGGCCGGAGCGGCCATCTCCAACGCGTGGGACTCCGCGAGGAGATGTTCCTGTCGGTCGAAAGCACCCAGTGCGCCGTCTGGCGTGGCACACGCGGACCGGGTTGTCTGATGATCGTCTTCCGGGGCACGAACGACCTGCGCAACTGGCTGACGAACTTCGACGTCGTGCTGGCGGATTGGGATGGGCACGGCCGGGTGCACCGCGGCTTTCTCCGGGCGCTGCACAAGGTGTGGGGTGAGTTGGAGCGGTGCCTCGACAGCTTCGAGGAGGATGTCTATTACACCGGACACAGCCTCGGGGGAGCGCTTGCCATGCTCGCAGCATCCCTGCGACCGCCGGTGGCAACCTATGCTTTCGGCGCGCCGCGGGTTGGGGACGAAGCGTTTGCCAGCACGCTGGCGGAGAACGTGTACCGGGTGGTCAACGGCAGGGACATCGTCCCGACGCTGCCTCCCTCGTTGAAGGCGCACGGCTTCATGCACGGCGGTGAGCTCTTTCGAATTGGTGACCCGGGCGGTGGGGCCGAGGACCACCCGGTCCAGGATCTCGTGGACACGCGACGTTGGTTCGATCCCCATCCAGTCCTCTCGGACCACGCACCGGTGAACTACGTCGCCCAGCTGACCAGGATGCTGTAGCCGCGCCCGCTACCTCTCCGGATCTTCCGCGAATAGCATTTCCCGCACCGCCTGCCGGTGGCCGCCGTGTGCCGCCAACCAAGAAGACAAGCCAAGAAAGAACGAGGAGGCCTACAGATGGTGACCCATGTCGTCCTTGTCAACTTCACCGCCAAGGGAATCGAGAACATCAAGCAGTCGCCCGACCGCGCCGTGGGATTCGTCGAAGCTGCGGGCCGCCTGGGCGTCGAGGTCGAAGGGCTCTATTGGACGTCCGGCCGCTACGACGGTGTGGTGCTGCTGAGCGCACGGGATGACGAAAGCGCCGCGGCGGTCACCCTGGCCCTCGGGCGGGCGGGGTACGTGCACACCGAGACCCTTCGCGCCTTCGACAGGGAGACCATGCAGACGATCCTGGGCAGGGTGTAGCCACCGACCGCCGCTTGCGCACTGTTGCGTATTTGGGCAAACCGCCTCCAGCGGGTGCCTGGTTTTGGTCGAGTACACCCTGTGGCGCCGACAGTGACGGCCTCCACCATGGCATCGCACCCCTCCCAGGCCCAGGCGATTGTCTCCCCCGACCGTATCGCGGAGCTCCGTGACTACGTGGGCTTCGGCCCTGGGGACGAGAACAACCTCGCGCAGGTGCGCAGGCTGATCGTTCCACACCTGGACACGATCATCGCGACCTTCTACGGCCACATCAGCAGGTTCGAGAACCTGCGTTCTTTCCTCGAGGACACGCAGACTGAGCAGCGCCTGCATCAGTCCCTGCACAGCTACATTCTCACCCTCGGCAAGGACACCAGTGAAGCGGGGTACGTCGAGCAACGCCTGCGCATCGGCCGGGCCCACGAGCGCATCGGCCTGAGCCTCACCTGGTATCTCGGCATGTACCCGTTGCTGTTCGAGTGCATTGCCAACGCGCTGGCTGCCTCGGCCGACCTGGACCGCAGGCTGCCAGAGCTGCTCATTTCCCTGCAAAAGGCGATCACCCTGGACTCGGTGCTGACGGTCGAGGCCTACCATGATGCCAGCATCCAGCGTCTGGCAGAGGTCGTAGAGGAACAGAAGGAGTCCCAGGCGCGGCTGTACCGCGAGGTCCGCATAGACGGCCTCACACAGGTCTTCAACAAGCAGGCGGTCATGACCGCTCTCGAGGCCGAGCTGCTGCAATGCCAGCGGCGCCAGCTACCCTTCACCGTGCTGATCCTGGATGTCGACCGCTTCAAGCGCATCAACGACCAGCACGGCCACCCCTTCGGTGACTTCGTGCTCAGACACGTCGTGGACATCGTACGGGCCGTCATGCGCCCGGGAGATCTCGTAGGCCGGTTCGGTGGTGACGAGATCATGGCCGGCCTGGCCGGGTGCTCGCTGAAGGAGGGAACCAAGATCGCCGATCGGGTCCGGCTCCAGGTGGCGCTGGCACCCTTCCTGCATCGCGGCCAGAGCGCACGGGTGACCCTCAGCATCGGTGTCGCGTCCCTCTCGGTTCGCGCCAGCACCCTGGAGAGCATCATCGACGAGGCGGACCATGCCTTGTACCGGGCGAAGCAGGCAGGCCGCAACCGGACCCGCTGTGCGAAGGATCCACCCTCGAACGTAGACGCGCCGAACAGGGCCAGCGCTCTGTTGCCCTTGGTGATGGAACGCTGCCAGATCGTGGACCGATCCGGAAACAGTGGTCCTAGTGGGGATTGACGGGCCCACCCCAGCCCCCGATCCTCTGCCAGTCTCATGCAACCCGAGTCGGCGCACTGGAAGGGCATCCACTCGCGCCAGTTTCGTGACTGGGTGCGTACGTGCGCGTCCGTGCCTCACTCTCGCCAGTCGCCGGCGGACGAGCTCCTCGCGGAACACCATCTGGCAGCTGGAGTGATCCTGGCAATGGAGGAGGGTGCCGACCGGCTTCTCCACGGCTCGCCGATCCGCGGGTTCTGGCGCCGCACGGTCGAGTTCATCGGCAACTTCATGCACCTGGTGCACCGCACAAAAGAGACACATTGTTTCTCGGCGGTCGTCGGTGCCGGCGTGCTTCCGTTGGCGGAGTCGGTCACGCTGCAGCAGGAGCACGATGACGCCAAGCAGACCACACTCGAGCTCATCGACACGGTCGAGGCCGGGGATTGGAAGGGAGCGTACCGGCACGTGGCCTACTACGCGCACGTGATGCGCCCCCACATGGAGCACGAGGAGCAAACCCTCATCCGCGCAGTGAACAGCGTGGATCCGCGGACCCAAGCCGCCCTGAGTGCCGCCTTCCAACAGGTCGAGGCAACCGTCATGCGCGGGCGGAGTCGGAAGTACTATCTCGACCTGGCCCGACAGATGTGCAGCGAAACAGGGGTCGAGCATCCCTTGTAGGGAAGCTCTCTACAGCCCGCTGAGGACCTTCTTTGCGCGCTTGGGGTCGTTGACCGTGAACCCCATCTGGATCAGGGGCTCGTCGCGAGCCAGTATGTACATGGACTGGATGTCCACGCCTGCATCGCCGAGGCGCTGAGCGAGGTCAGCGATCTGCCCAGGCTCGTTCTCGAGCAGTTCGCTGAGGATCTCGGCTTCCTCGAACTGGATGCGGGCGTCTTCCAGCGCCGAGCGACATGCCGCGGCGTCGTCGGCCACCAGGCAGAGGATCGCCTTGTTGGCCTCGGAGATGCCGGCCACGGACTTCAGGTTGACTCTGCGCTCGGCCAGCAGGGCCGCGACGCGCGCGAGTTCGCCGGCTCTGTGGGTAAGCGTCACGCGGAATTCCTTCATGGGACCTCCGTCGTCCCTGCGCGCCCTGGTCAGATTGTACCCACGAGCGGGCACCTCGTGGCAGCTAGCCGGTACACTGAGCGGGTAGACTGAAGCAGCCATGAGCGACAAGACTGCTGCGGAGCTGTTCAGCGAGATCCCCGAGCCCAGGGATACCAGAGAGAGGATCCTGTTCACGGCACTCGACCTGTTCCACTCGCAAGGGTTCCACGCGGTTGGCCTCGACCGGATCCTCGCCGAGGTAGGGGTGACAAAGACCACCTTCTACAACCACTTCGAGAGCCGGGATGCCCTGATCTGCGACGCGATCAAGACCAGGGACCAGTGGGACCGCGCTGCGTTCGAGCGCAGGGTCCGGGAACGGGCCGGGTACGCGCCTCGCGACATGCTGCTGGCCATGTTCGACGTGCTGGACGAGTGGTTCACCCATGAGGACTTCCGCGGCTGCATCTTCCTCCATGCCTGCGCGGAGTTTCCTTCCCCGAACCATCCTGTGCACCGAGCTGCGGCGAGTCACTACGCGGTCTCGGAGGGGGATGTGGCCAAGATGGCGTCAGCTGCCGGCGTCTCACATCCCGAGACGCTGGCCAAGGAATGGGTCCTGCTGCTGGAAGGAGCCATCACCCATCGGATGGCCACGGGGTTCGATCTGTCGGCCCGGGTCGCCAAGGGGATCGCAACGCGACTCCTCGACGCGGCCTCTGGGAGTTGACCCGGGGTCAAGCCACGCTGGACCTCGAGTCAAGCCAGGCAGCACCCGTAGTAAATTCATTCGCGGTCAGCGGTTCCATACGGTTCCTGCGTCGGCGGCACGTCGTCGCCGGAGTCCTTCCAACACGGAGACAACGCAATGGAAACCGTCGAACTCTTGACCCTGCTCTTCCTGCCCGCCTTTCTCGTTCTGGACCTGGTCTACCGGGCCCAGCCCTACGCTCCCACGAGGTTCTGGCGCCTGCGGGCGTTCCTCGTTTCCGCCCTGGTCTTCGGCCTCTCCATCGGCATCACCATGTTCTGGGGAACGCTCCTCGAAGGCGTGAGCCTGATTGATGCCAGCGGTCTCGGCAC
>QJVU01000297.1 GCA_003235605.1 Planctomycetota bacterium
GGCATGATCCTCGTGACCGGTCCCACCGGTTCCGGAAAGTCGACAACGCTCTACTCGGCGGTCAAGCACATCGCCGAGCCGGAAATCAACCTCGTGACCGTGGAAGACCCGGTGGAGTACCAGCTCGAAGGGATCAACCAGGTGCCGGTAAACCCGAAGCGGGGTCTGACGTTTCCGGGTGCGTTGCGGTCGATCCTCAGACAGGACCCGGATGTGGTGCTGCTCGGCGAGATCCGTGACACGGAGACCTTGGAGATCGCGGTCAAGGCCGCGCTCACAGGGCACTTGGTGCTCAGCACGCTCCATACCAATGACGCGCCATCCACGATCACCCGCATGATCGACATGGGCTTGGATCCGTTCATGGTGGCCAGCTCCACCTTGCTGATCTGTGCCCAGCGACTGGCGCGACTGCTCTGCGAGAATTGCAAGGTGCCCGCGAAGTACAGCGACGAGGCGTTCCTGCGTGCCGGTTTCACCAAGCAAGATCTCAAGAAGGGGAACTTCGAGGTCTTCCAGGCAGGCGAGGGCTGCCCCAAGTGCACCAACGGCTACAAGGGAAGGTTCGCCCTCTTGGAGACCATGCGCATGACAGAAAGCGTAAGACGCATGGTGGTGGAGCGAGCTGACTTGTTGGACATCAAGCAACAGGCACTCGCAGAGGGGATGCTGACATTGCGTCGATGCGGCCTCAACAACGTCATGCGTGGCAAGACCAGCATCGAGGAGGTCGAGCGGGTGACCATGTCAGACTAGCGGTGGGCTGGTCGGTCTGTCGGACTGGAGAGCACAACACATGACTACGACATTCAAGTATCAAGCCAAGGATGCATCGGGCAAGACGGTCAAGGGCACGATGCAAGCCGCATCACAGTCGGATGTCGTCGCCGATCTGAGGAGACGGCGTCTGACGCCGCTCAACATCACAAAGACAGGCGGACTGTTGGGCGGTGGTGGCGGCAAGCGCACCGGCGCCAAGTCCTCGTCGGCCAAGAGGGGCGAGCTGGAGCTCTTTACCCGTCAGCTGTCGACGATGCTGTCCTCTGGCATTCCGATGCTCGAAGCGTTGTCGATCCTGGCAGAGCAGGCGGAAAGCCCTGGCTTCACTTTCTGCCTGGAGCGCATCGTCACAGACATTCGCAACGGCGCGGACCTGTCGATGGCCATGTCGGCGCACAAGAAGGTGTTCTCGGACATCTACGTCAGCATGATCAAGGCGGGCGAGGTCTCCGGCCAGATCGACATCATCCTGACTCGCCTTGCCGAGTACCTGGAAGCTGCGGCGCACCTTCGCTCTGAGATCAAGTCGGCCATGACCTATCCGACCGTGTCGCTGATCCTGGTGCTTGGCATTGCCTGCTTCCTGATGATGGGCATCGTGCCGAGCTTCAAGCCGGTCTTCGAATCCCTGGAGGTGGAGCTTCCCGGCCTGACCGTGTGGATCATGGACCTCGCGTTCTTCATGCGGGACAACTGGTACCTGATCTTCGGTGTGATCGTTGCCGGCTTTGCGGCGTTCAGGGCCTGGGTCCAGACGGACGGTGGGCAGTACACGTGGCACATGGCCCTGCTGCGGATGCCGGTCTTCGGACCCCTCTTCAAGAAGGTGGCGCTGTCGCGTTTCTCCCGCACCTTCTCGACCCTGGTGAAGAGCGGTGTGCCCATCCTCGGTGCCATGGAGATCGTTTCGGAAACCTCGGGGAACCGTGTGATCTCGGAGGTCGTCAACGAGGCACGCGACAGCGTCCGGCAAGGTGACAGTCTGGCCGAGCCGTTCTCGAAGTCGAAGATCTTTCCGCCGATGGTCACCAAGATGATCGCCATCGGCGAGCGTTCGGGCTCCCTGGACAGCCTGCTGGAGAAGATCGCCGAGTTCTACGACCAACAGGTCTCGGCAGAGGTAAAGGGACTCACGTCGCTGATCGAGCCGATCATGATCGCGGTCATGGGTTTCATCGTGGGAGGTATCGTGCTCGCGGTGTTCCTGCCGATCTTCAAGCTGCAGGAAAAGCTGGCCGGTAGCTAGCGCACCAGGTGGACGACACCAAGAAGCGGATCCTGGGCTACGGCAGCAGCATGCTCATTGCTGGCGCCCTGGGCTACGTCGCTTTCGTCCGACAGGTCAGAGCGGACGTCGACACCCTTGTGGGTGCTGCGGAGGTACAGGTCCGCTTGGCTGCCTCGATGCCGGCCGATGGGCGAGCGGATCTTGTGCGCCAGACCCACGAGTTCCTGGACAACGTCGAGGCGCAGCAGGCAGACAACTTGCCGGCGCGCGAGCTGCGCGCGCAGCTCTTCTACCTCGAGGAGCGCTACGGCGATGCCGCGGCAATGTATGGTTGGCTTCAGGATTCCGAGAGCGCCACGCCGCAGCAACGAGACCTGTTCGCGCTGAACCGTTCCCGCATGCTCCGGGCCGCCGGAGACGCCTCGGCCGCCGAGCGCGTGCTGAACGAGCACGGTCCGAGGTTCCTGGAGGAGAGCGCCGCAGATTCCCAAATCGAGAAGGCCCGCGTCTTGGCCCAGCTGGGCCGCGAAAGCGAGGCGCTCGAGATCATTGGCCGTCTGGCGGCCAGCGCCCAAGCCCCCATGGTGTTGCTGACAGCAGGTACCTTCCTCGAGCACCATGGCATGCTGGCCATGGCCGATACAGCCTACCAGAAGGCTGCTGGCAAGGATCCGCTCGCGGACTACTACCGAGCGCGCCTCAAGCTCAGAGAGTCGGAATACGATACTGCTCTGGATCTGTTGGAGCGAGTGATGCGCGCTGCAGGTCCCAGGGTTCGCGTCCTGTTGCAGCAGGACCGGGAGGCCTGGGCTCCCTGTGCGCGCAGCAAGCGTTACAAGGATCTGCTAGGACCTGTCAGCAAGCCGGCTCGTCCGGGTCGGTAAGGTGTCGGGAAGCAAGGGGGAGAGCGGGATCCGTAGGGGATCTCGATCAGTCTTGGCTGAACAAGGAGCAAGCTGCAAATGTACGATAGGGAAAAGGGCTTTACGCTCATCGAACTGATGATCGTTGTTGCGATCATCGCCATCATCGCTTCAATCGCGATTCCCAACCTTCTCAGCGCGCGTCTGAACGCCAATGAGTCGGCTGCTATCGCGACCTTGAAGAATATCTGTTCCGCCCAGGCCCAGTGCCAGGCCTCGGGCGCCATTGACGCCAACATCAACGGTGCTGGCGAGTATGGTTACTTCGCCGAGCTCGCGGGCGCTGTCGGCGTGCGTGACTCCACCGGCAACCCGAGCGCCACGGAGCGCATCACGCCGCCGGTGTTGTCCGGCGCGTTCGGCAACGTGAACTCTTCCCGGGTGGTCCGGTCGGGCTTCCTGTTCCAGATGTACCTGCCGGATGCCAGCGCCACGGCGGTAGCCGAGGCACCGACCGGCGGCGTCGGCGCCACTGTGCCGGATCCGGCTCAGTCCGAGGTGCTGTGGTGCTGCTACGCCTGGCCGACCTCGCGGGGCAACTCCGGCAAGCGGGCGTTCTTCGTGAACCAGTCCGGCGACGTTCTGTCCACCAAGAACATCGCACCCGGCCAGCTGTACAACGGCACGACGGCGCCGGCGGCGACCGCCGCGTTCGACGTCAGCACGTCTGGCTCCATGGCCAGCACCGTCGCTGCCAACAGGTCCGGCGTCGACGGCGGCGTCTGGATCGTCGTCAACTAGGCGGCACGGCACGCCAGAAAGAGGGCTCCGAGTCCGTTCGGAGCCCTCTTTCCACGTACGGGCCGGGCCCACGCCGGGCGAACGCCAGGGTTCACGCTGCCGCCTGTCTTCAACCTCCCGGTCCGCGGGTGCCGATACTCCCCTGACCATGAGCAGCATGGCCAAGGGCCTGGAGCGACTGATGGGGCAGGGGGAGCTGCCCTCGGGCCCCGAACGGAACCCCGCCGAACGTGCGCGGCGTCGGGTGCACAGCCTGAGTGTGGTGATCCCTGCCAAGAACGAAGCCCAGGCCCTGGGTCCGCTTCTGGCGGAGCTGCGTGAGGTCCTCGAGGCGGAGCGCGGCCTCAGCTGGGAGATCCTGCTGATCGACGATGGCTCCCTCGACGAAACCGCGGCGGTGGGAGAGTTGGCAGGTGCCCGCGTCATCCGCCATGCCGAGTCCCTTGGCAACGGTGCGGCGGTCAAGCGGGGTATCCGGGAGGCCACCTTCGACTGGGTCCTGCTGCTGGATGGCGACGGCCAGCACCCGCCCGCCGCGATCCCGCACATGATCGACATGGCCGAGTTCGAGCACTGGGACATGGTCGTGGGCTCCCGAAACGGCGGCGGCGGGAGCTTCCATCGCAACCTGGCGAACCGCATCTACAACGCCTTGGCCAGCTACGTTACCAGCCGCCACATTCCGGATGTCACAAGCGGCTTCCGCCTGGTACGCGGGCCCGCCCTCAAGGGGTTCGTCTACCTTCTACCCAACACGTTCAGCTATCCGACCACGATAACGCTGGCGATGCTGCGTGCGGGCTACGCGGTTGGGTTCTGCCCTTTCCAGGTGCGCCGCCGCCAGGGCAGGAGCCACATTCGCCTGATCCACGACGGCAGCCGCTTCTTCCTGATCATCATTCGGATCGCGACCTTCTTCGCGCCGCTGCGGGTGTTCGTCCCCCTTGCCGCGTTGATGGCCGCTCTCGGACTGGGGTGGTATGCCTACACCTACATCACCCAAGGCCGCTTCACCAACATGGCGATGCTGCTGCTCACCCAGGCCACGGTGATCTTCGGCCTCGGCCTGATATCCGAGCAGGTCGCGGCGCTGAGGTTCGAGCGGCTCGACGGGGACGGGAGACGGTGAGCAGTCCGACCGTCCTGGTGTTCGGCGCGTGGGATCGCGGTCCAGCCTACCCTCGGGCGGACAGCTTGATCGCCGGGCTTCGGCAGCAGGGATTCCGTCTGCACGAGTGCCACCTCAAGCTCCCTGGCGCCTGCATGGGCAGAAAGCGGCGCCAGCTGGTGGCTGCTCCTTGGCGCTGGCCCGGTTACCTGTTGGCCCTCCGCCGCGCCCGCGGGAAAGCGATCCGGCAACTGCGCGCAGCCATAGCGGCGCATCGTCCAGACCTGGTGCTGGTACCCTACCCCGGCCATGTCGTGGTGCGCTGGGCACGCTCCGCCTTCGCGGGTCCGATCATCCTGGACCTGTTCCTTTCCGCCCACGACACGGCTGTCTCGGACCGCGGGATGTTCCACCCGGCCTCGCCCATGGCCCTCGTGCTGAAGAGGCTGGATCGGTTGGCGTGTTTGGCGGCAGACCTGGTGCTGGTGGATACACCGCAGCATGCGGGCCACGTTGCGGAAGTCCTCGGGTGTCCCCGGGGAAAGCTGGACTGGGTGCCAGTGTCCGATCCAAGGGAGTCGGGTGAGGGGATTCCCTACGCCGGGGTACAGCCCGCGGAACGCCTGGAAGTCCTGTTCTTCGGCACCGGAGTCCCTCTCCATGGGCTCGACACCTTGTTGCGCGCGGTGGAGAGGTGCCAGCGACTGCGCCTCACCCTCATCGGCGGTAGCCCCGAGGATCGCGCCCAGGCAGGCAAGCTGGGCATGGACAAGGTGCGCCTGCTGGAGCCGTTCCTCCCCGATGCCGACCTCCGCCAACACCTCGAGCGCACGCACCTGGTTGCCGGGATCTTTGGCACCAGCGGCAAGGCCCAGCGGGTCATACCTCTGAAGGTGATGCTGGCGCTGTCGACGGGTCGGCCGGTGCTGACTGCGGACACGCCGGCGGTGCGGGGGCTACTGCAACCCGGTATCGACTGCCTGGTGGTACCCCCTGGGGATGTCCAGGCCCTGGCAGCCTGCCTCCAGCAGTTGGCCGACAAGCCCGAGTGCCTACCGCCCCTGGCGGCGGCCGCCCGCCGTGCCTACGACCGCACGTTCAGTCTGGCCCGGACCGGCGCACGCCTGGCGGGACTCTGCCGGGGCCTCGAGATGGCTCCGCTCCGACGTGGCAACGCCCATCTCACTGCTCCGGCACGGAGCCCGGCCCCATGAGGCCGCGCCCAGAGTTCATCGCCATCGTCACCTGTGGGATCCTGGCCTACGCCACGTCGGTCCTTGGGGATTTCGTGTTCGATGATCGGCATTCGGTGAGCGAAAACCCGGCGCTGTTGTCCTTGGCCAACGTCCCAGCGTTCTTTGTCGACGTGAGCTTGTTCAGCTCCGTCGACATCCGCATGTATCGCCCGGTGCTGTTGACCAGCTATGCGCTGAACGCCGCCATCGCCGGCATGGTGCCTTGGATCTTCAAGCTCACGAACCTGCTGATCCACATCGGCTGCGCCCTGGTGACCTTCCAGATCGCGCGGGGATTGCGGGCTTCCCGAGGGGGCGCGCTGTGTGGCGCGCTGCTGTTCGCTGTCCATCCCCTGGCTTCTGAAGCCGTCAACACGATTTCGGGTCGCAGCAACCTGTTGATGGTGTTCGGACTGCTCCTGGCCGTGCGCTGCCACATGGCAGCGATGGCAGGTAGCCGCCGGGCGTGCGTGGGCACGGTGCTTGCCGGCGCCGTGGCCTGTGGCAGCAAGGAGCCCGGGATCATCCTGCCTGTGTTGCTGGTGATCCTGGAACTCCTGAACATGGTCAAACAGCGGACATTCGGGCTTCGGGGCCCCTGCATGCGGGTCCTCCCCGCTGTCATGCTGTTGGTCGGCTACCTGCTGCTGCGCAAGCACCTGCTTCTGCTTTCCACCTTCACGGTCAACTCGTTCCACGGCGGCGTGGATGTGCACACCGGCTATGGCCGCGACATGGCCACGCAGCTTGCAACCATGGCGAGGCTGCTGCCCGGGGTGGTCTTCGACTTCCTGGTCCCCATCCACCTCACCATGGATCCGCCGGTTGCCTTTGCCAACGACCTGGCGGCGCCCTCGGTCCTGGGCAGCATCCTGTTTCTGGGGGTGGCGACGTACTTGGGGC
>QJVU01000382.1 GCA_003235605.1 Planctomycetota bacterium
GAGGCAGGCCGGGGGATTCTATTTTGCCTGGAGCGGTGCGTTCCTGCTGGCGACCTTCCTGGTGGGTCTCTCGGTGAGGATCTTCCTCCCCGAGGCCGGCAGGTCGGACCCGGAGCTGGCGCTCCCCATGCTCGCCCAAGGCCTGACACCCGGGCTTGCCGTCGGCGTCGTCGTCGGCGGCATCTTCGCCGCCTCCATGTCCACGGCAGACAGCCAGGTGCTCACCTGCGCCGCCGTCCTGAGCGACGACTTCCGGCTGCTCCGGGGCAAGGCCGCGCGGCGCTTCGCCACCACGCTGGTGGTTTTCGCCACCGTAACCATTGCTGCGTTCGCATCGGCCAATGTCTTTACCCTGGTGATCTTCGCCTGGTCCGCGCTGGCCTGCTCCATCGGACCGCTGGTCATTCTCCACGCCCTTGGCCAGCGGCCGTCGCAGCGGGTCGCTCTCGCGATGATGGCGACGGGCCTGAGCGCTGCTCTGTCGTGGCGCGTGGCCGGCTTGGACCAGATTGTCTACGAAGGGATGCCAGGCATGGCAGCGGCTTTCACCGTGTGGGGCGTGGCACGCCTCGCTGCCCGCGTCAACGGCACTCGATAGATGAAGACGAGCCGTCTCGCCGTCTATCAGCGACCCGTTGGCCGCACTCCCGGCTGGTCGGTGGCCTCGATGTCGAGCTTTCTCAGCTCCGTTGCCTCGACGTTGACCAGGCGACCGCTCTGAGGGATCCGGACCTGCAGCCCGTAGACATCCAAGACGGTGCCCTTCTTGACCACTACGTCGCCGGCGGTCAGGTCCTCCCGTGCCACCGCAGTGAACCGCGTCTTTGGTCTTTGGAACATGACCTCATTCTCGACCCCGGAGCAGAGCGGACTTGAGCCGAGTGGGCGGGTTACCAGGGTTGGCCGATTGCCCGAGTGGCTACTTGAACCACGGATCGCGGGCGCCGATCGGGTTGTCGTGCATGAAGGCAGCCCCCTCCCCGCGCCAGACGTCAACCCCCCAGAACTGCACCGGATTGAGGATCAGGACGTCCGGTATCCACGCCAGGAACCTGAGCACTGGATACACCGGAAGCACTTCGGTCAGCAGGGCGGTCCCCATTGGCGAGTCCTTGTACGAGTTGTTCATCGAGTCATCGACAGAGCGGGACAGATACGAGGGTCCCGTCAGACAACCGGACAGAAGCAAGAGGGACAGGAGGGAGAGCAGTACGAGTCTCTTCTTCATGGCTTCGATCCTCTGGCCGTTGCCATCGGCCAAGCCGAGGGGATCTCTTGAGACCCAGACGCACTGGCGACGGGCTAGGCGACGCACTGGCGACGGGCTGGCGACGGGCTAGGCGATGGGCGCCACCAGGTCGACAAGCTGTCGTACGATCGAGTCAGCCTCGTACATCGGGCTGCCACCCAGAAGGAGGCAGGGTGCCTGGTCTTTCCCCCCCAGCCTCACGAGGTCCGCAGCCGCACCGGCATCCTCGGTTACGTTGAGGACGCGCACACGGTCGCCGAGCCCCAGGTTCGCCAGGGCCAGGAGCGCCTTCCGCGAATGGCCACAGCTCGACTTCACGTAGAGGCGCGTGTCCTCGGGCAGCTCCGGGCGCGAGACATCGGCGTCCACGGACTTCCTGCCACCGTTTGTTCGCTCACACTCGGCCACCAGGTCGTCGATGTCCCGTTCGCCACCCGGCGTCACCGACACCGAGTACCGGACCACGCCGTCCTTGTCCACGATCACCGTGGCCCGGTCCGTGATCCCGGCCTTGTCGAGGTAATGGCCGAAGCTCCTGGCGACGGCACCCTTGGGCTCGAAGTCCGCAAGCAGCGGAAACGAGACGCCGCCCAGGTCCCGTGCCCAGTTGGCATGAGAGTGGATGCTGTCGATGCTGACACCCAGCACCTGGGTGTCGGCCGCGCGAAAGCGGCCCAACGCCGCCTCCGTCGCTGGCACCTCCCGGCTTCAGGTGGGCGTCCAGTCCAGCGGGTAGAACAGCAGAAGGACGTTGCGCTTGCCCCGAAACTGCGACAGCCGAACGTCGCGCCCGAAGTGGTCCTTCAGGGTGAAGTCCGGCGCTGGCTCTCCGATCTTGGTCATGTCGGTTACCTCTTGGGTCGATCTGGTTCGAACGGAAGGGGACTGTCGGCCAGCCGGTCGTCCCAGTCCAACTCGAAGTTCTTCTGGCTGTGATCAGCAGGAACGATCAGTAGACATCAGCCGCGGTCAACCGAGGCGGGATGTCGGGCCGTGCGCCCGGAACAGCTCCCCGAGGGCACGGAACTCCTCCTTCCGGGGCGACGTGCGCCGAAAGGCGAGACCGATCGTCCGCTTCGGGCAAGGCCTCGCAAATGCCTTCACGGCAAGGCGGCGGCGGGGGCGCGCCTCGATGCCGACCGCCATCGCCGGCAGCAGGGTGACGCCGACCCCGCTGGCGACCATCTGCACCAGCGTGCCCAGGCTGCTGGCGCGGAAGTCGCCGAGCTCCTTCGCTCCGGCCTTGTCGCAGACCCGCAGCGCCTGGTCACGGAGACAGTGGCCGTCATCCAGCAGGAGCACGGGCTGGTCACCCAGCTCGCTTTCCTTCACGGTCCGCCTCCGCGCCTTGGCCAGCTCGTGGTCCGGGTGCAGGGCCAGCACGAACGGGTCTTCGAACAGCGGCAGCGTCTCCACGTCGCCGAGCTCTGCCTCCAGTGCGAGCAGCAGCAGGTCCAGCTGACCTCGAGCCAGCAGGTCCACGAGGCGCTCCGTCTGCTCTTCCCTCAGGAGCAGGCGCAGGTTCGGGTACTTGCGGTGCACGGCGGGCAGGACCTGCGGCAGCAGGTACGGCGCCACCGTGGGGATCACCCCCAGCCTCAGGGTCCCGGAGAGCGGCCCCCTGTGGGCGCTGGCAGCGTCGACCAGTTCTTCCGCCGCAGCGAGCAGGGCTCGCGCCCTGGCCACGAGCTCGGTGCCGGCGGCAGTCATCACCACCTTGCGGCGGTCCCGCTCGAACAAGATCACCCCCAAGAGCGTCTCCAGCTGCTGGATCTGCGCACTCAGCGCCGGCTGGGTGACGTAGCAGGCCTCCGCAGCCTGGCGGAAGTTCAGCTTGTCCGCCACCGCCACGAAGTACTCGAGCTGCCGGAGGGAGGGCCGCATACTGATCACCGTACCCTATCACAAATCCAATAGAATTCAATTGGAACTATCAGTGTCCTGCCCGACAATGCTCCTTGCAGAGAAACACCCGAAGGAGCCAGAACGACCATGAACATAGACATCGGCATCACCGAAGAGCATCGCAAGCAGGTGGCGGAGGGCTTGAGCCGGCTGCTCGCGGACAGCTACACCCTCTACCTGAAGACCCACAACTTCCACTGGAACGTCACCGGCCCGTTGTTCAACACGCTGCACCTGATGTTCGAGCAGCAGTACACCGAGTTGGCGACGGCCGTGGACGAGGTCGCGGAGCGGATCCGCGCCTTGGGCTTCCCGGCTCCGGGCAGCTACGCCGCCTTCACCAGGCTCAAGTCCATCGACGAAGAGGAGGGTGTTCCGGACGCCAACGAGATGCTGCGCATGCTCGTGTTGGGACAGGAAGCCATCGTCCGCACTGCACGCAGCACCTTCCCCCTCGCCGAGCGGGCCGGCGACCAGGCGACCCTGGACCTGTTGACGCGGCGCATCGAGGTGCACGAGAAGAACGCCTGGATGCTGCGCAGCATGGTGGCCTAGCGGTGGCCGATTGACGGCCTGAGGACGACCGTCACTTGCTGGCTTTGGTGGCGCTCATCTTCTCGATCACCTCGCCCAGGTTCTTGTTCAAGGTGGCGAGCTTGGCCTTGACCTCGGTGGCGTCGGTCTTGGCCTGCTGCATCCGGTTGGCGACGGACTTCACCCCGTCGGGGTTGAGGTCGTGCTCCAGGTAGCGCCGCACATCCTGAATGCTGGTCATCCACGGGTCGAAGCTGGCCTTCGCGGCATCGGCGTCTTCGGAGAGCTGCTTGAAGGCCGCCAAGGCGTGGTCGCGCCGATCCACAGCCTGCTTCCTCAGGTCGGCATCGCGGATCGTCTCCAGGCGCGATGCCCAGTCACTGGTGAACTTGTCACGCTGCGCCTGGAAATCGCCACGAAGGCTGCGCACCCGCTTGGCGTGGGACATCATGGCGTCCAGGGCCTCGCAGTACTCCCGAAACTGCTTGCGCATGTCTCCGGAGCTCTTGCCCAGGTCCTCCAGCTTGTAGACCACCGTATCTATGGAGTTCGGAGCTCGGTTCAATTGAACCTGGATCTCCTTCATCGTGTCGGTGGCGGCGGTCGCCTGGTCTACACCAGTGGTCTGGCAGCCGCACAGGAGAAGGAGGAGAACAGAGACCGTGGCGAGAGTTGCGAACTTCATGGCTTCAACGCTAGCGAGCAAACAGCCCACCCAACCGCGTGGCCGGAAGTCTCCAAGCTGAACAGTAGAATGCGAGTGAAATCCGGCGATGTCCCACCAGACCTACCTCCACGGCTTCGACGAAAGGGAACAACAGCGACTTGTCGCCCAGGCGGAGCACTGGCGGGAGGCATTGATCCCCCGTGACCTGGATTACCGGTCCGGCGAACGCGTCCTGGAGTTGGGGTGTGCAGTGGGAGCCACCTTGGCCGTCCTGGGGGAACGGTTTCCCGGCATCCGGGTGGCGGGGATCGATCTGGAGCCCAGGCAGGTCGCGTTTGCCAGGGAGCACCTGGCGTCGCGGGGCATCGCCGGGGCAGACTTGAGGGTCGGAGACGTGTGCAAGCTCCCCTGGCCTGAGGACACCTTCCATCATGTCTTCATGATGTGGTTCCTGGACCATGTCTCCGAAGGTCAGGGCCGGCAGGCCCTCGCGGAAGCCCGGCGGGTGCTCCGGCCCGGCGGCACGATCACCCTCACCGAGGCCGAGAACGAGAGCTTCTACTCCGTGCACCCGGACCACGAGGACTGGGCCTATCTGGTCCAGGCCCAGTACGACCACTTCGCCCGCTTCGGAAACGTGATGGCGGGACGGACCCTGGGAGTCATGCTGGCCCGGGCAGGTTTCGCCGAGGTCACCAGCAGAGCGCTGGGCTTCCACTTCTTCCAAGGAGGCGGCGAACCTGGCGCCCTGCGCCGCCACGTCGAGTACCTGGCCGGCTTCCTGGAGCCGGAGATCCCACGCCTGGCCGAGGACCTGGGCAGGGATCCCCTGCGCCTGCAACGCGGCGTCGACCACCTGCGCTCGATCCCCGACCATCCCATGGGCGCGATCACGTTCGTCGTCTACCGCGCCCAGGCAAGGGGACCCCGGGCAAGCGGCTACGGCTAGCAGACCGGGGGCAGGGCAAGGAAGAGAAGGACGTCGAGCACCTCGGGACTTGCATCGAACAGGTCCTGGAGATCGCCTCGCCCGACGAGCTCGAGCTCTGAATCTTCTCTCGAGGTGCACTCACGAGATCCTAGAAGATCTTGCCGTCGCGCAGGTTGCGGATGAACGTCGCAGCTGGAAGAACCTCGATTCCCTCTTCCGTGCGCCGCGGCTTGCGCTCCAGGCACACGATGATGCGCCGGCCAACCCCCGGATGATCCCGGGCGAGATGCCGGAGCCCCTTCAGGTGCGTGCCCGTGATCTTCTTGGTCGCCTTTGCTTCGATGGCAACCTGCATGTCGTTGATGACAAAATCCACTTCGATGCCGCTCGCCAGGCGCCAGTATGAAAGACGTGCATCGGCCTCGGTGTAGGCGTTGTGGGCGACCAACTCGTGGAACACCCAGTTCTCGAACGCCTTGCCGAACAGCTCGCTGCCTGGTGCGAGGTGGCCCCGTTGAGCGAGCTGGTTCACGACGCCCACGTCGGCGAAGTAGAACTTCGGCGCGGCGATCACGCGCCGTTTCGGGCGTTTCCTATAGGCCGGCAGCCAGCGGCCGAGAAGCGTGTCCTCGAGGATCCCGAAGTGGTTCTTTACCGTCGGAGACGAGACGCCGCAGGCTGCGGCGATACTGGAGAAGTTGACGATGTCCCCGTCGCTCAGGGCGGCGATGCCGAGGAACTCCGAGAAGACAGGCAGGTTCCGTACGAGACCCTCGGCGGCGACTTCCTCCTTCAGGTAGTCCGCGACGTAAGCACTGAGCAGACGCTTCGGGCGGGTGCTCGCGTAGATCCGCGGCAAGTAGCCGAAGTTCAGGGATCGGGTGAGGTCGAACTCCTTGCCAAGCTCAGCGGCGGTCAGACCTTGGAGCTCGTAGCGGACGGCGCGGCCGCCGAGCAGGTTGGCGGCTCCTCGCCTTACCTTGCGTGCACTCGACCCGCACAGCGCGAACTGGAACCCGCGGTTCTCGAGGAGCCAGTGGGCTTCGTCGAGCAGAGCCGGGACCTTCTGGATCTCGTCCACGACGATCTGACGGCGGCGATCGGCGTTGGCGAGCTCCTCGCGCAGCAGCTCCGGACGCTCCGTGTAGCTCCGGTATTCCTCCGCCCTCAGCAGGTCGACCCAGATGTCGCCTGCGTAGGTCTTCCGGAGGAGGGTCGTCTTTCCGGTTTGCCGCGGGCCCCACAGGAAGAAGGTCTCCGTGCCGGAAGGCGGGAGTCGGAGAGCCCTCGGGACAAACATATGGTTTAGATTATCATGATATCCTAAACTAGCAATTTGAATCTGCACAACCCGGAGCGAGCTGCGCGGCTGGCAGCCAAGCGGCCAGCGCTTGCGCCCGGAGTGCTCTGTGCCCATGCGCCCTGGCAGGCCACGAGGGCCATCAGAACGGCGGTGGAAGCCTGGAAACTGGCAGAGGGGCGCCGCACGCCTGCATCATGTCCCCATGCTCGGGATTACCGGCTGGCAGCGGCCGATGCACGTTCCTTCCACGGAGACCAACCCATGACCAGGACCAGGACCAGGACCAGCAACGGGAGCACGAGCCAAGACGACCGCCTCGCCATCC
>QJVU01000083.1 GCA_003235605.1 Planctomycetota bacterium
AGGCGTAGTGGGGACGCTGCATGTGGCGAATGTTGCCCATCAGGAGCCGCAGGTCACGCTCCACGGGATCGCTCAGATCGAAGGGCACGAATTTTCCCCAGGTGTCGAAGTCGTCCGGTCCGTAGAGGCCGCCGGCACTGCCGGTGAGGCGGACCGGCACGTCGTCGACCAGGGACAGCAGTGCGGAGATCGCGCCGCCGGTGCCGTGACCGAAGGTGTAGATCTGTCCGGTCTCCACGTACCGTTGCTGAGCCAGCCAGTGGATCGCGGCGCAGGCGTCGTCTACCTCGCCGAAGAACATCTCGAAGTGCCCCGGGTTGCCGTTCTCGCCGCGCAGCATCGGGCACATCACGACACAGCCTGCATCCAGGAAAGGCTGGCACTGCTCGAGATCGGTGGGGCCGAGGGCAAAGCCGCTGTGGAAGTAGACGAGAGCCGGGTACCGGCTCGAAGGGTACTTGGGAAAGGCGAGCCAGGCCGTCAGCTTCAGCTTTCCCGAGTGGTAGGTGATCTCCTGGACCCCGTCGGGGGGGCCGCCTGCGTGTCCCTCCTGGGGCGCGGCGCCACGCCGGCGGAGCCTGGTCTGGAACGTGGCCCGGCGACGGGTGAAAGGGATGCCCTTGTCGCTGGTGCGGACCTCGGCGTTCTCGGCGGGGGCCGAGGATGGGGTGGCGAGGTCGCGGAGCCCGAGGAAAGCCAGCAGGCAGGCCGGACAGGCGACGAGGACGAAAATACCCAGGGACAGCTTCATCGTGGTGTGGCGGGCTACGGGGTCTATCGGTCGGAGCCGGCGCGTTCTTCACGAGCCCCAAAGGAACGCTCCGCCAGCGCGAGCGGAGGCGCTTCCAGGGGGTATGGCCGAGAAGCCCAGATTGGGGAGGGTCCGATGGCACGGAACCCGTGGCCCGGCTCCTCCCGAACCCCGGCCATGCCACCGTCGCGTTCTCAGACCGGGGCCGCGAGCTAAAGTCCCACCGGCCCTGTGCCGAGTTGGTGGTTGTAGAGACCTAGAGACCACTTGCCGGAGGCCCTTCCAAACATGGCTTACAAAGCTGAAATCAGTTCTGCCAATCCTTCCTGCTTCTTGTTCCTGATCGATCAGTCGACGTCGATGGCGGAGGAGATCTCTGCTGGCGAAAGCACCCAGCAGAAGGCAACGGGCGTTGCCAACTCGATCAACAAGTGGCTCCAGGAGCTCAGCATCAAGTGCTCCAAGTCCGACGGTGTTCGGGACTACTACTACGTCGGGGTCATCGGTTACGGCATGAAGGTCCAACCCTGCCTGGCTGGCGCCGAGGGCCACTCGATGGTGCCGATCAGCGAGATCGCCAACAACCCCAACCGGGTCGAGGGCGAAGAGGGCCAGGCCCGGACCCCGGTCTGGTTCGATGCGGTCGCCGACGGCGGCACCCCAATGTGTCGGGCGGTAGCCGAGGCGGAGCAGATCGTCCAGAGCTGGCTCGAGCTGCATCCGGACTCCTTCCCGCCCATCGTGATCCACATCACGGACGGCGAGGCAACCGATGGTGACCCCACCGACCGCCTGCATCACCTGACCAGCCTGGCGAGTTCGGACGGCAACGTGATGCTGTTCAACATCCACCTGTCTGCCAACCCCGGCGCCACCCCGGTTTCGTTCCCGGACAGCCCGGACCAGCTCCCGGACGAGTACTCCCGGATGCTGTTCGAGACTGCGAGCCTCCTGACCCCGACCATGCGGGCGCTGGCCAAGGAGTACGGTTTCCAGACCTCGGAGAGGTCGCGGGGTTTCGTCCTGAACGCCGATATGACGGTGCTGGTGCAGGCCATCGACATCGGCACCCGCCCCAGCAACCTGCGCTGAGGAGCAGGGGCCTTGGGCCAAGGGTCCAAGGCCCCCCCGAATCCGGGCGAGGGCCGGACCGTTGGGGTCGGGTTCCGGACCGATCTCAGGTCCGGAAGTACCACACCAGCCGGACGCCCTCGCCCTTCCCGCTCTCCCGGTCCTTGGTCATGCCCGTGTCCTTGGTCTTGAGGGTGGCCTCGAAAACCGCCAGGTAGACGCTGCCCCTGCGCAGGGCGTACTTCGGCAGGAAGAACGCGCTCAGGTTGTTGTTGGGCAGGCTGGGGTGGAGTGGCTGCTCGGGTGTGAACATGGTGCCCGAGACCGGGATCTTGCCGTCACGGCCGCGAAACAGCCTCAGGGAGACGTTCTCCAACGGCAGGATGCCAAAGGTGACCGACACCGGATACCCGGGCTTTCGCAGGTAGCAGCCAGGGTCCTTGGCCGGAGCCGGGTGCTCCGGTTTCGCCAGCAGCGGGACCCGCTGCTGGCCGGGAGCCGGTACCACAACGATGTCCTGCACCCGGCTCACGAGGCCATGCCCGGTGCGAATCACCGAGTAACAGGAGACGCCGACCCCGAGGCCGCGGTCGTGCTCCCTGAGGAAGAGCACGCGGTGCATCATCGTTGGCGTCTGCAGGTCGATGGCCTTCACGGGATCCGACACCTTGACGATGTTGCTGTTCCTGGCGGCGTCCAGCCCTTCCTTGGTGTAGCCGGGATTGTCCGGCCGCTCACCGTGGACGCCCATGTCGTCGCCGCTCTCGGCACCGTCGTTGCCGTTCCTCTCCAGGTATTCGGCGTGCTTCTGGCAGCCGTCGGAAAGCGAGGTGCTCAGGCGAAGGGGCGCCAGGCCCACGAGCGCGCGCCACTGGTTGAGGCGTGTCAGAACCAGCCACTGGGCGTCCTGGAAACCGGCCGGGCGCGGAACGGGGGTGAGCCCCAGAACCCAGGCGTCTCGCTCACGCTGCAATCGGTACCGGACCATGCCGTTGCTGGTCGGGGCCAACCGGGTGTCGTTCTGCCGATAGAACGCGCCACGGTTCCAGCGGAGATAGTCCCCCTTGCCATCGAACGTGCCGTCCATGTCGGCGTCCAACAGCTCCACCGCGTGGCCGCCCACGGTGCCCTTCAGCAGCGCAGCCGGTGCCCCGAACCAGGCGCCAGCCTTGCGGTAGACGAGCACCTCTGCGGTCCGGTTTCCTGCCACGACCTGCAGAACCTGGGGGCTATGGGAGGCGACTTGCCGGTCCGGCTCGCCGTCGCCGTCGGTGTCCACGCGCAAGGCGTTTGCCTCGAGCTGCACCTTGTGCCCCGCCGGTGCCAGCGCTGGCGGCAGCTGGTCTCGCAGCAGGTGCTCGATCGCCAGGGGCACGATGGCTGGGTCGGCCAGCTGTGCTGGCCGGAGGTGGCCCGAGACCTCCTGGGCCGCGGACTGCCGCGCAGCACAGAACAGGAACAGGATCGCCACCAGACGCAACACGAGGTGCAATCTTCGCGGCGACACGCGGGACCTGCAATCGGCTGTGCCGTGCGGGAGCGCACGAAGGAAAAGCGGCCTACGGGTAGATCAGGAATCGTTGCCTGCGCTCGAGGAACGCTGCGACCTGTTCCTTGAATCCGGCCAGGAGCTGCTCGGGGCTGCTTGTCGTGAGACGCCGGCGAAATTCCTGGCCAGCGTGCCTGCCCAGCAGCGTGTCCAGCTCGCGGCTGGACCAGTCCTGCGCGTGGTACCGGGCCAGATGGCAAGCGAGGTGCACGCCGAGGAGAATCGGATCGAAGGCCTCGCGATGGGTTATCAGGAGCTCGACGCCCCGGCACCTGGTGCCCTGGAACTTGCTCGCCGTCGGCGTGAACTCCACCGGCACCACACGGCATCCGGGGATGTTGGCCTTGTTGAGGGCGCGGGACATGGACAGGTGGTCCAGCCAGGGTGCGCCGACCACCTGGAACGGCGTGTCGGTGCCGCGACCGACCGAGAGATTGGTGGCCTCCAGCAGGCCCACTCCGGGATAGAGGAGAGCCTGGGTGAGGGACCGCATGTTGGGGGACGGGTTGACCCACAGCAGCCCCGTTGCGTCGTAGTGGTCCTGACGGCGCCAGCCCCGCATCATTACGACGCGGAGGTCGGCGCCAATGCCTTTCTCCTCGTTGAACATCCGCGCCAGTTCGCCCACGGTCATGCCGTGACGCACCGGCAGGGTGTGCCAGCCGACGAAGCACTCGTCCCTCTGGTCCAGCAGCGGCCCGCCAATGTCCGTGCCGTTGATCGGGTTGGGCCGGTCCAGCACCACGAAGCGCTTGCCGTGTTCGGCGCAGGCCTGCATGCACAGACCCATGGTGGAGATGTAGGTGTAGAAGCGACAGCCGATGTCCTGGATGTCGAACACCAGGGTGTCGATGCCAGCCAGCATCTCGGCAGTGGGCTTGCGGTGCTCGCCGTAGAGGCTGTGGATCTGCAGGCCGCACGGGTGCACGGCGTCCGTCACCTTGCCCTCGAGCCTGCCACGAAGACCGTGCTCGGGGCTGAACAGCGCCACCAGCCGGACGTTGCGGGCCTTCTCCAGTACCCGGACGGTGGTGCTGCCGGTGCGGTCGCGGCCAGTCTGATTGGTGACCAGGCCGACGCGCTGGTTCGACAGCAGCTTGCAACCTTCGGCTGCAATGCGGTCGACGCCCAGGTGCACCTGTCCACCGAGGGTAGACACCAGGATCAGCGCCATGGCAGTCTCGAAGGTCCCCCGGGTCGCCTTGTGTTCCTTCATCGGTTGCGGTGTGAGACCGCGGCCTGCGCCAGTAGGCCGAACAGGAACGTAGCGCACGATCCCACCAGGGTGAACCAGGGCCATGCCAGATCCGTGCCGAAGTGGATCCAGGTCATCAGGACGAGGCCGGCGGCAAAGCCCCACAAGGCCGCCGGCGCGCGGACCCGGCGTGTGAAGATGCCGAGACAGAAGACCCCCAGGATCAGGCCGGTGGTGAAGCCGGCGATGGCCATCACCGCCTCGATCACGCCTGCCTGGAGCCCTTGTCCGGCGATGCCCACCTGGATCTGCAGGAAGCCGAAGATCACGGTGCAGATCTGGACCAGCTTCCGCTTGTGGGATTCCCCGGCCGTGGGGAGCCGGTAGGGGACCCAGAGATCGTTCACGAAGGCGGTGGCGGTGGAGTTGAGCGAGGAGGACAGGGTCGACATCGCTGCCGAGAACACGGCGCCGAGGACGATGCCGGTGACGCCGATGGGCAGGTGGTCGACGATGAAGCTGGCGAATACGTCATCCCCGGACTCGGCGAATTCGTGTGTTGGTGGATGAAGGGTGTAGAAGGCGAAGAGGGCGATACCAACGGCCAGGAAGAACCAGAACTGCAGGAGCACCACGGGACCGCTCAGCGCCAGGGCAAGCCCTGCCTGTCCCTGGCTGCGCGCGCTCAGGTAGCGCTGGACGAACATCTGGTCTGCGCCGTGACTGGCAAACGAGATCAGCGCGCCGCCGATGAGCCCGGCCCAGAAGACGTAGGCGTGCCCGCTGTCCAGGGCGAAGGTGAAGTCCAGGATCCGCAGCTTGTCCCGGTCGTGATTCTGCGCAATCCGGGCGACCTCCTCCCAACCGCCCGGGACCTTGTCCAGGATCACCAGGAAGGCGATCACTGCGCCCGCCATGTAGACCAGGAACTGCAGGCAGTCCGTCCACACCACGGCGCGCATGCCACCCAGGAACGTGTACGCGATCGTGGCGATCCCCAGGAGCGTGATCGCCAGCCGCAGATCCATGTTGCCGACCTTGTGCAGGACGATGGCGCCAAGGAACAAGCGCAGCCCGTCGGCCAGGGTGCGTGTCACCAGGAACATCGCCGATGCCGCGCTCTGGACCCCGCCCCCGAAACGGTGGTGCAGGACCTCGTAGGCGGTGAGCATCCTGGCCCGGAAGAAGTGGGGCAGCAGCAGGAGCACCACCAGGAGCCGCCCCAGGACGTAACCCATGGGCAGCTGCAAGAACGTCAGGTCGCCGCGGTAGGAGAAGCCGGGGATGCTCAGGAAAGTGACGGTGCTGGTCTCGGTGGCGACGATCGAGAACAGCAGCGCCCACCAGGGCAGGTCCCGGCCGCCGACCGTGTAGCCCTCCAGGTCCTGCCCTTTGCGCCCGAACAGGCTGCCAAACACGACCATCGCCAACAGGTAGGCCACCAGGATCACGAGGTCGGTGGTTGCAAGCTTCAACGGCGCCGAGCCTAGGGGATAATCCGTACCCAACCAACATGAGCACCGGGGACCTGACCACCGAGGCCATCCACGAGAGCTCGACGGGGCTGGACCAGCTCTCGAGCGTGGAGCTGGTCCGCCTGATGAACCGGGAGGATGGTGGCGTGGTGGCCGCAGTAGCTGAAGCTGCGGCGCTCATCGCCGCCGCCATCGACAAGGTGACCGCCGCACTCGGCGGTGGCGGGCGGCTTTTCTACCTGGGGGCCGGCACCTCGGGGCGCTTGGGTGTCCTGGATGCGGTCGAGTGTCCGCCGACGTTCTCCACCGAGCCATGGCTGGTGCAGGGGCTCATGGCCGGCGGCCGAGAGGCCATGGTTCGCGCCGTCGAGGGTGCCGAAGACGATGCCGCTGCCGGGCGGCGGGATCTCGCGGCGGCGGGTCTCGGTGGGCAGGACGCGGTGGTGGGGATCAGTGCAAGCGGGAGGACACCCTACGTCCTCGGCGGCCTGGAGTACGCCCGCGAGCTGCAGGCGACCACCATCGCCATCTGCTGCAACCGGGATACGCCCCTGGCAGGCCTGTGCCAGATCCCCATCGAGGTGCTTGTGGGACCCGAGGTGCTGGCGGGGTCCACCCGTCTGAAGGCGGGCACCGCCACCAAGATGGTCCTGAACATGCTGAGCACGGGGGTCATGGTGCGCCTGGGAAGGACCTACGGCAACCTGATGGTGGACGTTGGCGCAACGAGCCAGAAGCTGCGGCAGCGCGCCCTGGGGCTGGTCCGCCGACTGGCGGGGGTGGACGGGTCGACCGCCGCGGAGCTGATGGCCCGGAGCGGCTTCGAGATCAAGACCGCCATCCTCATGCATCGCGGCGGGCTGTCCGCG
>QJVU01000164.1 GCA_003235605.1 Planctomycetota bacterium
GCTCGCGTGCACGGTGGCGGCGGGCAGGGCGACGACAGCGCTGGGAGAGCACGTGATCCTCGAGGGATCGCCCGCCACAAGGGGTCGAATCCTGCTGCGCCCGGAGTCGGTGGCGATCACCCCCGGCGATGGCAGCGGGGCAGTCCCGGTGGAGTCGTGCTTCGCGTCCGGCGCAGGTTGGACCGTCCGGACCAGGGTGGGCAACGACGTCCTCGAAGGCCGCGCAGCACGCCGCGTCGAGGTGGGTTCGAAGGTCGAGGTGCAGCTGCCCCCGAGTGTCTGGGTGGTGTGAGGAGACTACGTGGTGGTCTTCCCCTCGTAGGCCTTGGTGAACACTTCGTCCACCGGCTCCCAGAGCTCGACCTTGTTCCCTTCGGGATCCATGACATGCACGAACTTGCCGTAGTCATAGGTCTCGATCTCGTCCACGACCTCCACCCCGCTGGCCTTGAGCTCCGCCACCAGGGACTCGATGTCCGCCACGCGGTAGTTGATCATGAACTCCTTGCGCGACGGGTGGAAGTAGTCCGTCTCGGCGGCAAACGGGCTCCATTGCAGGTACGCCTTCGCCTCGGGACGATCCCCCTGACGGAACTCGAACAGGGATCCGTACTCGTTGGTCACCAGCCCCAGGTGGTTGGCGTACCACTCGCGCATGTGATCCGGGTCCTTGCACTTGAAGAAGATCCCGCCGATGCCGGTGACTTTCTTGCTCATTTGGGTCCTTGGATTGGGGGGATTACCAGTTGTCAGTTCATCAGCAGGGTAGTCCGCAGCGAGACTCTGGTCCAGCCTGCGAGTCATGCGCGGCCTATGCTCTCCGCCAGGAGTACCACCCCATGACGGTTCGCGACTTCTACGACCAGCTCGCGCCCTTCTACCACCTTGTCCATGCAGACTGGGCCGCCAGCGTGGAGCGGCAGGCCCGGCAGCTCCACGAGATCATTACCGAGACCTGGCAGGACGTGAAGGAGGTGCTGGACGTGTCCTGCGGCATCGGCACCCAGGCCATCGGACTGGCGAAGCAAGGCTACCGCGTCACCGGTATCGACATCGCGCCGAAACAGATCGAGCGGGCCCGCAAGGAGGCCAAGCGCCATGGGGTGTCGGTCGGATTCCATGTGGCGGACATGCGTGAAGCCGGTTCGTTCGGCAGGGGCCGAATCGACCTGGTGCTCTCTGCGGACAACGCCATCCCCCACCTGCTGACCGACGACGAGATCCTCGACGCCATGCGGCAGTTCCGTGCCTCCCTGCGCCCCGGCGGCGGTCTCCTCATCTCGATCCGCGACTATGACCAGGTCCAGCGCTTCGGCACCCACGTCGTCCCTTTCGGCGTGCGCGAAGAAGACGGAGTCCGACACCTCGTGTTCCAGGTCTGGAAGTTCGACGGTGCCTGCTACGACCTCTCCATGTACTTCGTCGAGGACCGCGGCGGAGAGGCGGTGAAGACACACATCATGCGCACGCGCTACTACGCGATTTCCATCGCCCACCTCGTGACCTTGATCACCCGAGCCGGCTTCCGCGACGTCCGCCGCCTCGATGACCGGTTCTTCCAGCCCGTCTTGATCGCTAGGAGACCGTGATCGGCTGCCGCCTGGCCCCCCAGCTTCCGGCCCGATCCCCGAACACCCCGGCAATCGCAGCGTTGCAGGACGCGCATCGCCCCTGGGCGGAGAGGCGATAGGCACGGATGTGGTAGCCGACGCGCTCGATGACTGCCTTGCCGCAGCCCGGACAGAGCGTCTTCTGGCCGTCGGGGTCGTGCACGTTGCCCGTGTAGGCATAGTTCAGCCCCCGGTCCAGGGCGATCTGCCGGGCCCGCCGGCAGGTCGCCGCAGGCGTGGGCGGCGTGTCCAACATCTGGAAGTCGGGGTGGAACGCGGTGAAGTGCACGGGCACATCGGGACCCAGTTCCCGCAGCAGCCAGTCGCACTCCCGCCCGATCTCCGCATCGGAGTCGTTGTGCCCCGGGATCAACAGCGTGGTGACCTCGAACCAGACGCTGGTCTCGTGCTTGAGCCAGACCAGGGTGTCCAGCACGTCCCGAAGCCCGCCCGGCTTCGAGAGGCAGACCTGCTTGTAGAACTCGTCGGTGAAGGCCTTCAAGTCGACGTTGGCCGCATCCAGCGGCCGGTAGAACGCCGCCCGCGCAACGTCGGTGATGAAGCCGGAGGTGACCGCCACGTTCCTGATGCCGCGACGCGCGCAGGCTTCGGCGGTATCGATCACGTACTCCGCAAAGATGACCGGATCGTTGTAGGTGTAGGCCACGGACGCGCAGCCGTGCTCCTTGGCAGCCCTCGCGATGCCCTCCGGCAAAGCCTGCGCGCAGAGCGCGTCCACATCCCGGCTCTTCGAGATGTCCCAGTTCTGGCAGAAACGGCAGCCCAGGTTGCAGCCCGCGGTGCCGAAGGACAGCACTGGGGTGCCTGGGAGGAAGTGGTTCAGGGGCTTCTTCTCGATGGGGTCGATGCAGAAGCCGGTACTGCGGCCGTAGGTGGTCAGCACGATGCGGTCCCCCTCGCGCTTGCGCACGAAGCAGAACGCCCGCTGGCCATCCTTGAGCTTGCAGTAGCGGGGACAGAGGTCGCACTGGATCCGGCCGTCGTCGAGCCGGTGCCACCAGCGGGCCGGGTAGGTGTCCGTGGCCGTCATTCGGGTGTGCACCCGCACCCTGCGCCGTCGTGGAACACAGCCACCAGGTAGCCGACGCCGAAGGGGTGCTCGTAGGATAGCACCTCGTTGCCATGGGGCTCGAAGCCGATGGCCGCGGCCACGACGATCGCCGAGTCGGCTGCATCCTCGGCAGCAAGGTCCCTGAGCTTCGGGTCGATGTCCCCTATCCCACGGAGGCGCCCCTCCCGCACCAGGCTCGTGAGCGCGTAGTCGAACTCCACCGCACGCTTGTCGAACCCAGCCGGCGCGCCCGGCTGCGCTCTGTGGGTCATGTCGCCGCTGGCCACCAGCGCGGCGCGGCTACGTTGTTGTCCCACGGCCGCCGCCACCACCTTCCCGAAGGCCGCCAGCAGCCCGGGGGTCGACTGCCACGGCAGCGACGCGATACATGTCGGTCCATTCCAGCCGGCTTCTCTCAGGAACCAGAAGGGGACCACGGCTCCGTGGTCCAGTTCCTGCCCGGCCGGGATCCGCCAGGTCTGCACCCCGGACCCGACAGCTGCGCTCTGCAGCGCCTCGACGACATCCAGATCGTTGGGCAACGAGACCTCCACACGCCCAACGCCGAAACGGGACAGGTCGCCGCGCAGGCACCTGCCGGTGTAGATCCCGAAGGCCGTGGGCTTTCGGGGCGCATGGGGGGAGACCAGCACCAGGCGATCCGGCCTCGCCGCGCACAGCCGGCGCGCGAACTCCCGGCATGCCGCTGTCGTGCTGCGACATTGGTCGAGGCGCTCCATGGCCACCGAGGGGATCACGATCGGGGGATGGGGCAACAGCCCGGCAAAGGCAGGCCGGATCGAGATCGTGGACATGGAGATCGTGATCGTCGCAGGGACGTCCGAGAGCACTCCACAGCGTACGCTGAACGCCCACCTCCTGCTCGGTGCTGTGCGCATAGTCCGGGCTGAAACAAGTGCGTAGGCCCACCGAGGTCCTACTCCTTCTGCAGCCAGGCCAGGGCAACCACGATCTCGGTGTTGCGCCCGGCGGCCACGTGTTCGGGATCCGCTTCGATATCGACGTCTGGCTCGATGCCGAAGAACTCGATGGGCTTGCCCCCCACCCCGGACCGTGACCGGACCGAGTAGCGGATCGAGGCGATGCCGCTGGGGAAGCGCCAGACCTTCTTCGACGAGGAGGAGCCGGCAGAACAGGCACCGAAGATCCGCGCCTTGCACACGTTCACGAGGTCGCGGCTGAAGGTCTCCGCCGCGGAGACGCTGCCGGCGTCGAGGATCGCGGCCACCTTGCGGCCCAGCTTCCGGATCAGGGTCTTGAGGCTCGTGTCGTAGCCGCCCCCGGTATTGCCCCGGAGATCCACGATCCAGGCCTTGACCCCCTCGTGGGCCTGGATGGCCTTGGCGAGTCCCTCCTCGGCGGTGTTGTCCATCCTCCGGAGCCAGACATAGGCGACACCATCCGCAAGCTCCTTGTGCCAGACGCTCCTTGCGGACTGCTTCAGATCCGCTGGGGGGTTGTAGAGGTGGAGCCATCCCTTCACGGGGTACGAGCAGCGGACGATCACCTTGTGCTGCTTCTGCCTGCCCGGCTTGCCGGTGCGGACATCCAAGACATGCCTGGCGTCCCGTTCGCCGGTCAGGGCAAGACGGTACTCGAAGAAACGGGCGCGCTGCGGGCTCGAGAAGAAGCCGCCGTCCTGCCACGCCTTCTCGCCGCGGGCATCGAGGAAGGCCCGCGCGCTCTTGCCGTCGATCCTCTCCACGGTCGTCCCGCGGGGGAGCTTGCCCTCGAGTTCCCGCGGCGTGGCCGCCACCACGACGCGGTCCTCCGTCGCCGGCAGCAGGACCACCCCTGGCCAGTAGGGCGCCTCCGGCGCCTCCAACTTCGGCCGCATCTCGGTGAAGCTGCAGTGGCCGTCCCGCAGGCCCTTGAGGGCATCCGTGGCGATGGCCAGGAAGTCGGCGTCGCTCTTGCAGGTCTTCACCCGCTTTCGAAGGGCCTTCTTCCTTTCCTTCCAGTCCTTGGTGATGCCCTTCACCTTGAAGAACGGATAGTTGGCATCGACCTCCTTGAAGAAGGCATCGAGATCCTCGAGGTAGGCGCCGCGCCTCTGGCAGTTGGCCGGAGCCGCCGACAAGGCAGCGGCAAGCGCAGCGACGAGGACTGTTCGTGGCAGCATGGGTGGCATTCTCCGACCGGTCCACCCATCCTACCGGGGCCGCCAGGACCATGACCAGCAACGCCGAGGGCAGCGCCTACAGCATCGGTCACTCCAACCACCGGATCGAGGTGTTCCTCGGGCTGCTGGAACGGCACGGCATCACCGCGGTCGCCGACGTGCGGTCCCATCCCTTCAGCCGCTACAACCCGCAGTTCCGGAAGCGGGAGCTGGCACGGTCGCTCGGGAGCACGGGGATCGCCTATGTGTTCCTTGGCAGGGAACTCGGGGCCCGAACCCAAGACCGGTCGTGCTATGTGGACGGCAGGGTGGACTTCGAACGGCTGGCCAGGACCGAGCTGTTCCGAAGCGGGATCGAGCGGGTGCTCCAGGAAATGCACGAGCACCGCATCGCTCTCCTGTGTGCCGAGAAGGAACCCCTCGACTGCCATCGCACGATCCTGGTCTCCCGGGCTCTGGTGGACCGGGGAATTGCCGTCCAACACATCCTGGTGGATGGTTCGTTGGAGTCCCACCCTGCGGCGCTGCGACGTCTGATGGCGGCGGTCGGGATGCAGCGCGCGGAGCTGTTCCGCAGCCCCGAGGAGCGCGTGGTCGAGGCGTACCGGCGACGGGGACAGCAGATCGCCTACCAGGCGTAGGGGAATGCTCTGGACGAGAAGCGCGCACCCTACCCCCAACTGCCCATTGCGGACCGCGCACGTCGGATCACAATGAATGAGGAGCAACAAGCCATGCGATGCCATCCGGCTGCCGCCACCACCTTCCTCTCAGTCTCGTTCCTGGGCGCAGCACTTTGCGCCCCCGTCGCGGCCCAAGAGGGGTCTTTCAAGAACGACCCCCAGGCACGGATCCTCTACGACCAGATGGTCGAGGCCCTGCGGGAGGCGAGAACGCTCTCCTGGACCAGCCACTACCGGTGGTGGGGCAAGGATGGCCGCGAGCTGTGCCGCTGTCGCTACGACATCCGCCTCAAGAAACCCAACTTCTTCCTGCTGGAGACCACCACCAAGGAGGGTCTCGGCGGCGGCGTCCTGGTGGGCGACGGCCAGCACCTGTGGATCTACTGGCCACTGCGGCGACCGTGCTTCAGCACCGAGAACCCGGAGGACTACGAGCGGTCCTGCGAGAACGTCTACATGAAGGAGTGGGCGGCGAACGGCCGACACTCCATCGCCCACCAGACGGGCCGGCTGGGGGTGGGTATGTCGATGACGATCCTCGACCCCAGCACCTTTCACGGCTACACGGACTCGCTTCAGGCCTACATCGACGGCGTGTCGTCGGTGGGCAGCGAGGCAATCCGGGGTGAAGAGTGCGACGTGATCCTGGTCAGCATCATGAAGGGCCAGCGCACCTGGAAGCTCTGGCTCAGCAGGAAGGACCACCTCCCGCGGAAGCTGCGCCAGGTCGTCCGCGTGAGCTATGACATCGTCACCGAAGAGGAGTGGTCCGAAGTGCGGATCAATGCCCCGATCCCGGACAAGGTGTTTCGGTGGTCACCGCCGGAGGGCTGGAAGCAGTGGCGGATGCCGAAGCCCGGGGACAACCTGCTGGCGCACGGCTCCAGGGCACCGGACTTCGAGCTGACGCTGGCGGACGGCAGCAAGACCAAGCTCTCCGACCACCGCGGCAAGGTGGTGTTGCTGAACTTCTGGCGGGTGGGTTGACCACCTTGCCGAGAGGAGATGGTCCATCTCCAAAGACTCCACGAGCAGTACGCGGACAAGGGTCTGGTCGTCCTCGGGTTCAACTGCGCCGACAAGAAGGACCTCGCCAGGGCGCTGCTGGAGAAGAAGGGTGTCACCTTCCCGAGCGTCCTGGATTCCTCGGACGGCGCCACCAATGTCGCCTACCGCCGCTACAAGATGAGCGGGGTCCCCCTCAACTACCTGATAGACCGGGAAGGCAGGATCGTGGATGCCTGGTACGGGTTCCGCAAGAGTGACCCTCGGATGAAGAAAGCGCTCAGAAGGCTGGGGATCGAGTAGCCAGAAGAGCAGCGACCCTCGACGCAGTCGCCGAGGGTCGCCGGGGCAGGGTATCTCGGTAATCGACCGGGACGGTCAGAGCT
>QJVU01000088.1 GCA_003235605.1 Planctomycetota bacterium
CGGCAGCACGAACACCGCGGGGAACGGCGTCTACAACTACACCAACTCGTTCTCCTACGACCCGACCGGCAAGGACTGGGTCGTCGGCACCCGGGACGGGTACATCGACCGCTGGGTGGATGGCCACAGCGCGGAGAAGGTCGTTCCCGGCGTGGGCAGCAACGCCACGCCTACCGCGAACAGCGTCAACGGCAGCCACTACTTCCCGGTGTCCAAGAACCACGACCAGACCATCGGCGCCGGCTGCCCCGGCCAGGGCTTCACCCCCACGGACGTCTCCCTGGGTGCTGCCGTGTCCCCCAACCCCAACTTCAAGTTTGCCTTGTTCAGCGGCAACGGCGGAGCCAAGTACCTGCTGGCCCTGGGCATCCAGAACAAGGTCTCCGGCGGCCAGACCCTGCCGTGGCGGCTCCCGGGGACCCAGTGCTTCCTGCGCATGGATCCCCTGGTGATCCTGGCGGCCGGCAACCTCGGTGGGACTGGCGCCGGGTTGGGCACTGCCGTGGTCCCGGTGCCGATTCCATCCAACGTTCCCACGGGCGTGACCCTCTACCGGCAGTGGGCCATGGACCTGGGGACGACACCGGCCGCCTTCGTGCTCTCGAACGCCCGGGAGATCAAGTTCCAGTAGGCGCCATCCGCTACCCTGGCCAGCCGTGGTTCTCGTCACCAAGACCATGAGCCCCGGCTGGCTCTCGAACACCTACCTGGTCGTGGACCGGCCGGGAGGGCATGGTGTGCTCATCGACACCGGCGGGCCCGCGGCTCCGATCCTCGAGAGGATCCACGAGCTGGGCGTCACCATCACCCATGTCCTCTGCACCCACCATCACCAGGACCACGTCGCCTTCAACGGCCTCTACAAGGACCGCTTGGGCTGTCCTGTCTGCGGACACCACCGGGAGAGCGCCCTGTTCGGGGATCTGGATCAGGAGCTTCAGGACGGCCAGGAAGTCGAGAGCGGTGACCTGCACATCCGGGCCCTCCACATTCCCGGCCACACCCTGGGTCAGTTGGCGTTCCTGGTGAACGAGGACCGGGTATTCACCGGAGACACCTTGTTCCGGGGCAGCGTCGGCGGAACTCGGGGTCCTGGCCACACCAGCTTCGAGGATCTGCGTCGCTCGATCATGGAGGTGCTGATGCACCTGCCGGAGCACGTCATCGTCCACCCCGGGCACACCGACCCCAGCAGCATCGGCAGGGAGTGGTCCCAGAACCCGTTCATCCGCGCCTGGCGCGGCCTGGACCCGAAGCTCGACGCGGACTGCGTGGCCATGGGACGCCCGGCCACCCTCCTGGTGCGGGCCCGGGACTACGACGGCGGTAGCAAGTGCTGGGTCCGGTTTGCCGACGGCGGCGAGGAGGCCGTGGTTCCCGGCTCCCGTGTGCAGCTCCGGAGCTGATCTCCATGCGTGGTCTCTACCTGAAGCAGGGTCGCCTCTCCTACCGCGAGGATCTCCCCGAGCCGACAGGGGAGGTGGTGGTCGAGCCCCTTCGGGCGGGCATCTGTGCCACCGACATCGCCCTCTTCCGGGGCTACATGGACTTCGAGGGTGTTCCCGGCCACGAGTTCGTCGGTGTTGCCACCTCCGGCCGGTACGCGGGCCGCCGGGTCGTGGGGGACATCAACGCCGCCTGCGGCCGTCCCCAATGCCGCGAGTGTGCCCGGGACAACGGTCACCACTGCCCCAACCGCACCGTGCTGGGGATCCTGGGACACAGTGGCGCCTTTGCGGAACGCCTGGCCCTGCCGGATCGCAACCTGCTCCCCGTGCCGGATGGGGTTTCCACGGACGCTGCCACCTTCACCGAGCCGCTGGCGGCGGCCCTGGAGATCGTCGAACAGGTCGCGGTGGAACCGGGGACTTCCGCCCTGGTGGCGGGGGACGGCAAGCTGGGTCTCCTCTGTGCCCACGTCCTGCACCTTCAGGGTCTGCGGGTGACGGTTGCCGGGCGCCACCCGGAGCGCCAGGACCTCCTGCCCGGGGGTGTGGAACACCGGGTGGGCATGCTGGAGGGAAAGGGGCGGGTGGACGCGGTCTTCGACCTTGCCGTGGAGGCTACGGGCCACGCGGATGTCCTGGGGCAGCTGGTCCCCCTGGTCCGGCCCCGGGGCACTCTGGTTCTCAAGACCACCACCGAAGCGCCGGCCACGGTCGATCTCAGCCTCGTGGTGGTGAACGAGCTGTGCGTCCTGGGCTCCCGCTGCGGGCCGATGCAGAAGGCCCTGGACCTGCTGGCAAGGGGCCAGGTACCGGTGGAGAAGTGGATCTGCGGGCGATTCCCCCTCGCCGAGGGGGCACACGCTTTTTCCCGGGCGCAACAGCCTGGGACACTCAAGGTACTGCTGTCCCACCGGTGAGCGACCGTATACTTCGCGCCATGGATATCAGGAAGGTCATTCCCCTTGCGGGGTTCGGTCTCATGCTGGTCGCGGGGACGCTGCCCGCGCAACTCAGCGAAGGTGAGAAGGCGCCGGAGTTCGAGATCAAGGAGGCCCTCAACCGGGCTCCCGACAACTTCAAGGAGCTCCGCGGCAAGGTCTTGATGTTGGACTTCTTCGCCACCTGGTGAGGCCCCTGCAAGGCCGCCGTCCCGCATCTGAACGCGCTTCACGAGAAGTACGCAGACAAGGGGCTGGCGATCGTTGGCGTGTCCAACGAGGACAAGGGCAAGCTGGAAGGCTACGTCGAGAAGCTGGAGGTCCGGTATCCGATCGTGAGCGCGCCTGCGGCGGGCGAGCAGTACGGAGTCAAGGGCTATCCCACGTACTACCTGGTATCGGCCAAGGGCCAGGTGCTGGCGGGCCCTCAGCACGGCAAGTTCAGCGATGACCAGATCGAGAAGGCCCTCAAGGACGTCATGTTGTTCCCCGACGTTCCGGACAAGGGCGCGTTCAAGGCCATCAAGAAGAGCTGGAAGAAGCGCAACTTCCTGGAGGTGTCCAGGAACCTGACCAAGGTGCTCCAGGACGAGACGGCTGCCGCCGAGGACAAGGCCGCTGCCGAGAGCATCAAGAAGGCCCTGGACGGCCGGATCGAGGACGCCCTCGCCACCGTCAAGAAGGCCAAGGCCGGGCCCGACTACTGCGCCGTGGAGGAGGACCTGAAGACCATCGTCAAGGACTTCAAGGGCATGCCGGTGGAGGCCGAGGCGAAGGCCATGCTCGACGACTTCAAGAGGGATGACAAGATCAAGAAGGAGATCAGCGCTGGCAAGAAGCTCACCTCGCTGCGCAAGCGCTACGACCCCAACAAGCGGGGAGACCAGAAGAAGCTGGTAGCCGCGCTGGCGTCTTTCGTGAAGAAGAACGGGGGCACCTACGCCGGCCAGAAGGCCGAGAAGATGTTGGAGTCCCTGAAGGCGGCGAAGTAGAGCCCGAAGCAGCCCACACGCCCCCCTGATTCCAGGGGGGCGATTGCATCCTGTGCCAAGGTCCGGTTGATTGGGGGCATGGATCCCTTCCGCGCCTGTCTCCGGAGTGTGTTGCTCGGGATCGTGCTTGCCGGGCCCCTCTGGGCCCAGGTCCAGGGCTCCGAGGAGGTGCCTGCCTCCCGGCCATTCGATTCCGGCCTTGCCGACAAGGCTCCGGAGCCCCTGTCCGGGCCGCCGATCGTCAGCGCCAAGGCCTGGGCCATCGCCGACGCCAGGACCGGCAAGGTGTTGTTCGGTAACCACCAGGATGCCCAGCTTCCCATGGCCAGCACCACCAAGCTCATGACCGCGTGGCTGGTGGCGCGGCTGGCAAAACAGGATCCGGAGGTCCTCGACGAGGTGGTCACGTTCTCTGCCTTCGCAGACGCTACCGGCGGCTCCTCGGCGACGATCCGCGCCGGCGAGCGGCTGCCGGTGCGGGAGCTCCTCTACGGCCTGTTGCTGCCGTCGGGCAACGACGCCGCCAACGCCCTGGCAGAGCACTTCGGTGACCGCTTTCCGCAGCCCCCCAAGGAGATGACGTGGCCGGTTACCACGCGGCCGGGGCCGAGGCCCGCGTCCTGGTATCGATTCGTTGCCGAGATGAACCGTGCCGCAGAGACCATGGGGATGAAGAACACCCGCTACTGGAATCCCCATGGCCTCGATTGCACCGGGCACCACAGCACCGCCGCTGACCTGTTGATCCTCGCACGGCACTTCATGGAGAGCCCGTTGTTGCGCGTCTACGTTGCCACTCGCAGCCACCGGGTGACGCTTGTCGCGGGCAATGGCAGCAGCCGCCAAGTGACCTGGCGCAACACCAACCAGCTGCTGGAGATCCAGGGCTATGACGGGATCAAGACCGGCACCACCAGCCGGGCAGGGGCATGCCTGGTGTCCAGCGCCACGCGCAAGCAGGATCACCTGCTGATGGTGGTCCTGGGCAGTTCGTCCAGCCTCGGCCGCTACGTGGACTCCCGCAACCTCTACCGCTGGGCGTTCTGCGAGCTCGGCCATCAGGACTGACCGGTCGGCGATGGCGACCGGCCTGCGGCGGGCGCATCGGCCCTGGTTGGCTGCGATCCTGCTCGGGGCACTGCTGGTCTACCTGCCCGGACTCGGCAACGACTTCGCCTACGATGCGCGGCACTATGCGATGGGCACGACCCCCGACGGCGTGCCCAACTACATGGTGACCGAGCTGCGTCCGCTCCCCGAGTACTTCAAGCGACCGATGCACTACGGGGTCTCGGAGACCGGCCGTGGCTACCGCCCGGTCACGGTCTTGAGCTATGCGTTGATGCACAACCTGTTCAAGCCCCGCGGGTCGAGCGCGGTCCCCGGGTCCGCGGAAGCACCGGCCTGGCCCAGCCACCTCCTGGACCTTCTGCTGCACGTCCTCGCCACCTTCCTGGCCTGGCGGCTGGTGGCCCAGGTGTGTGGCGCCGGACCGCCCGCGCTCGTGGCCGCAGCGGTGTTCGGCCTCCACGCCTTGCGCAGCGACGTGGTGCTGTCCATCGTCGGCCGGGCCGAGATCCTGGCCTTCGTGTTCGGCGCCACCGGCGTGCTGCTCTACCTGCGCTCCCTGAGATTCCTGGCCATGCTCAGCCTGTTCCTGGCCTTCTGTTCCAAGGAGAGCGCAGTGGCCTGGGCGGTCTTCCTGCCGCTGCTGGTGTGGGCGCGGCATCCACGAAAGGAGGATTCGGGACCGTTCCCCTTTCGGCAAGTGGCGCTCGACTGGCTGTGGGTCTGTCTGCTGCCCCTTGTGGCCTTCCTGGCGCTGCGAGGTCTGATGCTGATGGAGCACCTGAAGGGGGAGTTCATTGTCGGCTATCGCCAGAATCCGTTGTTCCACCTCCGTGAGCAGCAAGGAAAGGTCCTCGCTACCGCGGTGATGATGCTCGGCTACGGCCTCTTCAAGGTGCTCTTCCCGTTCCAGCTGGCCTGTGACTACGGCGCCCACGTGTTCCCGATCGTGGGGCTGGGCGACTACCGCTTCCTGGTTGCTGCCCTGGTCCTGGGGGGAATCCTGGTGGGGGGGGTGCTGGTCGCAAGGCGCGCTCCGGCGCTGTTCCTGGCCGCCGGCGTGTTCCTCGGCTTCGCCTTCATCACCTCCAACATCCTGGTTCTGGCAGAGGCGAACTTCGCCGAGCGCTTCTACTACACACCGGCCCTGGGCCTGTCGTTCCTGGCCGCGTTCGTGACCGACAAGCTGCCGTCGGGCGCCGCGCGGAAGGCGGGGTTGGCCGTGCTCGCAGCCTGGCTCGCGGCCTGCGCCGTGGTCTGCGTGAAGCGCTGTCTTGCCTGGCGCGACAACCAGACCCTGTTCCAGCACGACGTCCTGGCGCAGCCGAGATCCGTAAGCATCCGGATGTACCTGTCCGGCTTTGCCCGCAGGCGCGGGGACATGCAGGAGTGGCGGCGCCACCTGGACAAGGCGCTGGAGATCGATGACAAGTCGCCGGACCCCCTCAACTCCATGGGTGCGTGGCACATTGCCAACGGCATGCCGGCACAAGCCGTGGAGTACCTCACACGAGCGCTCAGGTCCCCGTACTACCACGACCGCACCATGGGTGGCCTCGTCTACGAGAACCTCGCCCATGCCTACCACGCCCTCGGCGACATCCCGGCAGCGGAGCGGGCCCTGAGGAAGGCCCTCGAGTGCGAACCGAACCGTTTCGCCGCCATGCGCATGCTCCTGGAGCTGGCCGTCTCTCGCGGCGACCGCAAGCTGCTGGAAGAGCGTCTGGAGTTCGCCCGCCAACGGTTTCCGGAACCGAGCCCGGTCCTGGACCTGTATGCGGGACTGTCGGCCTTCCTCGGTGGTGATCCCGCCACCGCCGCGCAGCTGCTGGGTCGCGCCCTGCCCGTCCTGGACCAGGCACCGGAACACGCCGGGGGTTTCCGCGCCCTCGTCGGAGGCTGGCAGGTCCTGGCGCGTTCCCTCTTCCTTGTGGGCAGGGCTTCGGAAAGTGCCCAGATCGTGCGACGCTTCCTGGCCATGCCCGACCTGGCCGACCCGCAACGGCAGATGTTCCTCCGACTGGCCCAGGATCTGGAACGTCGATAGATGCAACGCTCCTGGATCTGCCTGGTCTTGGTCCTGCTGTCGACGGTCTGCGTCTACGTCCGGAGCTTCTGGAACGACTACACGTACGACGACAGGATCTTCGTCCAGGTGCCCACGGCCAATGACCTTCCCAACCCGATGGTCGCCGAGGTGGGGACGGTGACCGACTACTGGCGCACCTGGTACGGAGATGGTGCGCAAAAGACCGGCCGCGGCTACCGCCCCCTCACCGTCTACAGCCATGCACTGGCGCATTGGTGGGGCCTTGGCGGTGCCGCCTCGCAGCACGTGGTCAACGTCCTCCTCCACTGCATGGCCACTCTGGCCGTCTACTGGCTCGTGGCACTCTTTCTGGGTCAGGGCGCTCCCGCCCTGGTGGCCGCGGCGGTGTTCGGTCT
>QJVU01000093.1 GCA_003235605.1 Planctomycetota bacterium
GCGTTCCACTACGTCCCCTCGACCGACCTTGCCTATGACTCGATCCGCGCCATGGAGAAGGACGTCCCGTGGGGCAGGTTCGTGCGCGCCTTGCACCACTTCGGCGCCTCGGCTTTCGTGATCGTCCTGGTGGTGCACATCTGCCGCGTGTTCTTCACCGGCGCCTACAAGCGACCCCGGGAGTTCACCTGGCTGACGGGGGTGGGGCTGCTCCTGGTGGTGCTTGGCTTTGGCTTCACCGGCTACCTGCTGCCCTGGGACCAGAAGGCCTACTTCGCCACCAAGGTCGGCACCGAGATCGCCGGCAAGGCGCCGCTCCTGGGAGTCCATGTGCGAGAGGCACTGAACGGCGGCGCGGCAGTGGGCCCACCGACGCTGACCCGCTTCTACGTCATTCACGTCGTGTTGCTGCCCCTCGGCCTCCTGGGCCTGCTGGGTCTCCACCTGTGGCTGATCCAGAGGCACGGTGTCACCCCGCCCGGGCTCCCGGTGGACGATCCGGGGCAGCCCGGGGATCCCTACTTTCCCCACCACACCTTCAAGGAAGCCCTGGTTGGGGCCGGCGTGACGGTGATTCTCTTCGTGCTCGCCTATGGGTGGAGCGCACCCCTGGAGGCGGTGGCCGAGCCGGCGGAAACCGGCTACGACCCACGCCCGGACTGGTACTTCCTCGGTCTGTTCCAGCTGCTCAAGATCTTCAAGGGACCGTTGGAGAGCATCGGCGTGTTCTGGCTGCCGAACCTGTTCTTCCTCGCCCTGGTGCTGGTACCGTTCCTGGACAAGAACCCCCACCGCCATTGGCGCAAGCGCCCGTTCATGACCGGGCTCGGCATCCTGACCCTCGCCGTCATCTGCACCCTGACCTTCCTGGGCGCCCGGGACGCTCCTGACAACGACCCCGTCATCCCCTACACCCTGGACTACAACGACGCCGAAAGGCGCGGCTACACCCTGGTGCGGCGGCTCAAGTGCATCGAGTGCCACAGGTACGTCCACAACGACATCACCTACGGCGAGTCCAAGCACGACGCCCCCGACCTGGACGACATCGACCGAAGCCCGCAGGAGGTCAGCGACATCCTTCTCGCACCCCCGGTGGAGGAAATGCCGGTCTTCGACCACGTGCCCCCCGAGGACCGCATCGCCATCGGCATCTACCTGCGGCGGCTCTTGAAGAAACAGGGAAAGAACCCCAAGTAGAACGGCAGGTACTCGAGGATGACGAGCCACAGGGGCAAGGGCTCGTGGGCGAGGAACACGCTGCCGGTGAAGACCAGCCAGCCCCAGTTGGGCCAGATGCAAAGGAAGGGAACCAGCAGGGCCAGGTACCAGGGGTGCAGGGTGGGCGAGCAGGCCACGAAGAACACCGTGAAGGTGCCTGCCACCTGGTGCAGCGGCCAGCGTCGGCGCCAGCCGAGCACCAGGATGAACAGTCCCACCAGCACGACCGGGATCTTGGCCAGGTTGTGGGGGAAGTAGACGACGCCCCACAACTTGGTGTCGAAGGTGGCGTGGATCCACTCCAGCAGGTGGCGACTGCCCCAGCTCAGCACCGCAAACACGCTGGCGTTGCCCGTCCACTCCGAGCCGTACTCGGCGGTGCCGGCAAACATCCCGGGCGCGACGAACCAGGCGTAGAGCAGGACCACCACTACCAAGAAGGGCACCACGGCCCACGGCCTGCTGCGGCAGACAAAGGGCAGGAAGGCGGCGGGCAAGAGCTTGCCTGCCGTTGCGATGCCAAGCCACGCGCTGGCCCGGAATGGCCGGGCAGCCGTGCAGGCCGACAGGGCCAGGACCAGGAACAGAGCCGCCAGGCTGTCGCTGTGCGCTTCGCCCGCGAACTCCAGCACCATCAGGGGACAGTAGCCGTGGACGATGGCCCGCTCCGACGGCAGCCCCAGGCGGGCGAGCCAGTGCCACAGGATGATGAACGTCATCAGATCCAGGGTCCCGAACAGCAACTTCAGGGGAAGCGGGGAGGGGTGAACCCAGACTGCCAGTGCCAGGGCGTACTGAACCGCCGGCGGATAGGCTGCCGGCACTTCCGGGTGGTTGATCAGGCCCCAGTCCGCGAGGCGAAGCTCCGGCGCCACGTCCTTGGGCGCCACCAGGTAGGGGTTCTGGCCGCAAAGGACGAGGTTGCCCTCGTGGAGGTAGCGGTGGTAGTCGTCGGAGAGGGTCGGCTCCAGGGGCAGCGCCAGGATCCGCAGCACCACCGCGATGGCCACCGCCTCCTGGAACCCCGGACGGTAGGCGCCCAGTACCACCCCGTGAACGAGCACCACGAACGCCGCCGTGGCCAGCGCGTGCAGCGGCAGGGACCAGCCCAGCACCGTTGCCGCCGCCACCGACAGCAGCAGGAGGAGCTTGGCTGCCAGCAGCATCCGTTGGTGTCAGTCGTTCTTGCGGCTCGTCGGCCTGGTGTCGGGACCCGCTCCAGGAACCTGGCGAGACCCGGGGTCCGGCAAAGGCGCCGCCTTGCCCTTGTCCTTCTTGACACGCTGCTCGCGCTCCACCACGACCTTCGGCTTCTTCAGGTGGAACGTGAGCGTCATCTTCGTGCCCGGCGGCGGACAGGCCTCGCTCAGCCACCAGTTCTGATCGTCCCGCGCCCGCTCGTGGACCATGGTGACCAGGTGGTTCTTCGGCTGCATGTAGCAGGTGCTGACCAGGTTGCCCTCCGCGTCGGCCATGAACACCTTCGGCTCGTCGCGATAGATCCTCTCCATCCTGCCGCCCAGGTAGATCCACCTGGTGTCGGTAACTGCCCGGCCGGTTTGCAGGTCGGCGATCAGATCTTCCACCGCCATCACCTTGGTGCCACCCTTCTCCAGCGGCATCGAGACGGTCATGAACAACTCCTGACCCTTGGGAAGAACCTCCACGTACGGAGACACCCCCTTGCGCAGGTCTGCCTCCGAGGGCATCGGGTCCTTGTCCTTCAACTCGAAGTTCCTGCCCTCCTTCAACCCGAGCAGAATGAATGCCGAGTTCAGCACGCTAGGCCGCGCATTGCTGATGAGGATCGCCTCATGGGTCTTGCCGTTGCGGTAGATGAGCAGGTACTCGATGCTGTCCGTGGGACGGTTCATCACCACCGGGATCGTGATCGTCTTGTTCTGGAAGTCGACCTCGATCTTCTGCTTCTTCAGGGTCTCGAGCAGGTCCCTCGCCAGCTCCGCGGCATCCTGCTTCGCCGTCTTCCTGGTGGTGGGATCCTTCCTCGTTGTGGGGTCCTGGCCCGGGCTGCAGCCAATGAACAACAGCACCACCGGCAACATCAACAGGATCGGTGGCATCGACTTCATCGCGAGTTCTCCTTCAGGGCCTGCCCCAACCGGGTCACCTCGTTCATGGCTTGCTCGTCCCCCGCGGCCAGGTCCCTGGCTTTGGCAAGGGCACTCTTGGCCGCGGCCCAGTCCCTCCTGGCCAGGAACACGCGGGCTTCACAGAGGTGCGGCCGTGCCGCCAGATCCGCCAGGGGATGGTAGCGCAGAAGCGCGTCGGCCTCACCCAGGAAAGCCCGCTCCAGGAATCGCGGCTGCTGCCGGCGCAGCAGGTACCTGCCCGCCAGGCGGAAGTGGCGGGCGGCCCCGGTGTCGTCGCCGTTCTGTTCGGCCTGCTCTCCCAGCACGAGGTGTGCTGGACCCAGGAAGTCCTCGTTGCGATCCGGCGCCGTGAGGATTGTCCGCGCGAGGACCGGCCCCAGATCCCGGAACAGCGACTCTCGGACCGCGATCAGGCTGAGGAACAGCCCCAGCCGACGGCGGTTGATGAGCCCCGGGGGCAGGCCCTTCGCAACGGCGCCAAAGTTCTTGCCGGGTCGCGCCTTGTCGTCTCGACGCAACAGGTTGGCAACCGGACGCAGCATCGGGTACTCGCCCCGGGTGCCCTCCCACCCTGCTACCATGCTGAGGCCAACCTCCGCCCGTGGGTTCGCCAAGGGCGCCAGCAGGACTACCTTGGCCAGGAAGTCCAAGGCTTCCTCGGAAAGGGGCTGTCCCAGGCTGCCCACCAACTCCAGCACCACCTCCTCCTGCTCGTCGTCGAGGGGGGCCCGGAACATGGCCGTGACCTCCTTGTAGAGATCTCCCGCTCCCGGCCCTCGCAGAAGCCCGCGCAGGGCACCCAGGCGCACTTCGTAGGACGGGTCCTTCTTCCAGAGCCGGCGAAGCAGGTTCTCGAGGTTGGGCAGGAGCTGCGGCCGCGCCTCTACCCACTCCAGGAGCTCCACCCGCTGCTCCTCGCTGAGGTGGCCGTCCTTCCCGGTGAGCAGCTTCTCGAGAGCTGCCGCCTGTTTGTCGGTGAGCTTCTCGAGAAGAGCCTTCTTGCTGCGGCGCAGCAGGTCTGGCTCCATCTCGTGCACCACGGCCAGCAGCTGTTCCGCGGCGCCACGATCTCCCAGGGCACAGAGCGCCAGCAACACCCTGTGGTAGTAGCGCTCGGTGTTCCTGTCCCGCTGCCTGGTATCCTCGAGCGTCTGCCGCTCCTTCAACAGGAACTCGCGGCTCCAGACCCGCGGCCTGGTGATCAGGCAGTCGATGCCAAAGGAGTGCTTGGTTTCCGGGGACATGTCGTTCCACACCCGGGTGCCGGCGGCCTCGCTGCCGGCCACCAGCAGGGCGCGCTGTGCGGCCTGACGAACGACCTGGTCCTGGTCTGCGTCCACCAGCTCCAGCAGGCGGGTCTCGATGCGCCCGGACAGCTTCCCACCCGCCAGCAGCTGGCAGGCCTGGGCCACCACGGTGGTCTCCTGGGTGGCCAGCAGCTTCAGCAGCGCATCCTCGGGCAGCACGTTCCGGGGAAGGTTCAACAGCCGCCACGCGCGGCGACCCCGATCCTCCGTGGCAGCAAGTGCGTAGTCCAGCATCGATGCATGGTAGACCTTGGCTTCCAGCAGCTCGTCGTACGCCAGGATCCTCAGCTTGTCGTCGTCGCCGTCCAGGAACTGCACGACCTTGGCCACCTGTGCAGAAGTCTTGAGGTAGGGCCCCGTGAGTCGGAGCAAGTAGCTTTCCAGCCTGCTCTCGCCCGCGAGTGCACCCAGGATGCGCTCTTCGAGGGCCCTGGCCTGGCGCGAGGCGAGCCAGGCGCAGATCTCCGCCGCTGCGCTGCGCCCCAGCTTCTCGCCCTGGTTGAGGAGCTCCCTTTCCCCTGCTGACGTCGCCCTCACCAGGCAGGGCAGCACGTCGCCGGCCCGACTGCCGCTCTGGATCTGGTGCAGGACCACCGGCACCATCGCATCCGCCAGCTCAGGGGAAAAGCGCGCGGCCGCCACGCGGGTACCCAGGGCCACCGAGCCCCCACTGCTACCTGCGGCCACCACCACCTCGCGGGCAAGGCGCTTGTTCATCCAGGCAGCCGGCAGCGCCTGGATGGCCAGGAGGCGATCCTTGGGCACCAGCTTCTGTTCGTCGAGCAGGCGCATGAGCCAGGGCCCGGCGCCGGGACGCGGGCGCTCCGCCAGCAGCTCCAGCAGTGTCTGCCGAGCCGGGGTGTCCAGGGCGGCTTCCGCCACCGGCAGCGCAAAGGGTGACCGCTCCAACACCAGGATCCGGCATGCGGTCGTCCTCAGCATTTCATTCTCGGATCGGACTGCCTGGATCAGCAGCGCATCCTTCAGAGCGCCCCTGTCTTCGAGGATGCCAAGGGCCTCCACGCACAGCCCCCCCGCCTCCGTGGCAACGATGCGACCCAGCTGATCGTCACTGGCCAGGGGCAGCACCAACTGCTTTGCCCCGGGATCGCCGCTGCCGTTCAGCAAGCGCCGAAGTTCCTCACCTCCCACGCCATGGTGCATCAGCACCGAGATGGCGTCCTCCCGCACCCGCCGCCTGGAGGAGCCCAGCAGCGCCACCACTGCCTCGGTGGGTAGTGCCGCCTTGTCCAGCTGCAAGAGACTGCGGCGCGCGATCTCTGCCGTCACCACATCGTCGGACTGCAGCTCGCGGACCTGCTGCTCGGGGGACTGCGCAACAACGCAGCAGGCGCACAACAGCACCGCGGCGATCCAGGCCTCGGGACGCACTCTGCCCTTCATCCTGTCACCTCGGCCATGACCTCGGCGATCGCCAAGGGCAGATCCTCGGCGCAGAGTCCCGCCTCGGACAGGCGCCCCGCCACCAGGTCGCCGGCACGGCCGTGCACGTGCACCGCCAGGCAGGCCGCTTCGAACGCGGCCATGCCTTGGGCCAGGAGCGCACCCATCAGGCCGGCCAGCACGTCGCCGGTGCCGCCCGTGGCGAGGCCCGGATTGCCAGTCCGGTTCTCGAAGACCCGTGCCCCGTCGCTCACCAAGGTACCCGCCCCCTTCAGCACGCAGATCTGCCCGCTCCGTTGCACCAGTTCCAGAACCGCCGCCTCCCGGTCCTGCTGCACGTCGGCGCTGGTCTTGCCCAGCAGGCGGGCGGCCTCGCCGGGATGGGGCGTCAACACCACAGACGCGCTCGCAGCCAGGGACTGATCCAGGGGAGCAATCAGATTGAGTCCGTCGGCATCCAGCACCGTGGGCACCGACGTGCTACGCAGGAGCTGCCGCACCTGTTGGGGCCCAAGCTCCCTGGTGCCGAGACCCGGCCCCACCACGACGGCATCCACCCCGCCCACCAGACCCGTGGGATCGTGGCTGCGTGCCAGGGTCGTGGCCGCCGGCACGGCCACGGTGAAGGGTGCCATCAGGTGCTCCGGAAGGCAGGCCCGGACCAGGCCGGCACCGCCACGCAACGCGCCCCGGGCGCAGAGGATGGCCGCCCCCAGCATGCCATCGCTGCCACAAAGGAGGCCAACGGTGCCGTAGGTTCCCTTGTGGCCTCCAGGCTCCCGGGCCCGCAGCCTCGGCACGGCGGTGGTGCGATTCACCATGG
>QJVU01000138.1 GCA_003235605.1 Planctomycetota bacterium
CTTGGCGACACCGGGCTTCAGGATCTGCCGCAAGATCTTGGCCTGGGCCTCGTCGACCTGACCGTTCGCATTGCGCGCAAACGTCTCGGCGTGCTGCCGCCAGTCCACGTCCAGGGGCTCGAAGAGGTAGGGGTACTCGATGGCCTGGAGCCCGGTCTGCATCGTGCGGGGATCCTGCACGAAGGTGGCGTAGAACTGCCATGCTTCCTTCACCCCCTCCGAGACGATGCGGTTCTCCACCTTGGCACCATAGTGGGCCAGCTGGTCCGTGAACTTGAGGCGCGAGTGCTTGTCGTCGTAGGAGACCGGCTCGATGCGGATCTGGTTCTGGATGTCGTCGCGAACCTCGCACTCGTGGCTGTCCGCGAACACGACCAGCTTGCCCCCTCCCACAAGGTACTGGTCAAGCGCGTACTTGGCGCGGTCCGTGAGGTCCTTGGGCCGGATCAGGATCACTGCCTTCAGGTCCTGGGGAATCAGCTGTCCCTGGGCGAGGGCGAGTGGACGGAAGTCGTACTCCTTGCCGAAGTACTGCAGCAGGCGGTCGTAGCGGCGCCGCTTGCCCGGGCGCTCGCCGAAATAGGGCACCCCCGGCACCAACGGATAGGCCAGGAAGCCGATCTTCGGCTGCGCCTCCACGGTGAGCTGGCGGATCCGGGGGGTCAACATCGCCTCGTAGGCGAAGGTGTTGCTCTGGAACGGCAGCAGCGGCAGGATCTCCTGCTTCTTGTCGGCGTAGCGCAGACGCAGGCCCTGCCAGATCTCCTCGACGGCGAAGGCGTTTGCCGCCGTCCTGCCGGTTTGCTGTGCCATCTGCTGGGGCTGGATTCCCAGGCGGATCGCCTTCTCCCGCAGGCGGATGTCCGAAGTGGGATCCAGGAACCGGAGAAAGACGCGACCTTCCCCGAGCTTGACGTACTCGTCCAGCACGTGGCGCATGGCTGCCCGCAGCGGCCGCGCCGTCGGCGGCAGCTTGTCGTCCGGGCTGAAGTACGCCTCCACCAGGAGCGGGTCCTCGAGCCTGTGCAGGACCTTCGTGGTGGACTCCGTCAGCGTGTAGAGTTGATCTCCGGTGAGGTCCCAGCGGAGGCGATAGCGGGTGCCCAGGAACGCCACCTGGCTCAACACCAGGAACAGCAGGAACAGGCGCAACGCCATCATGCCGACGAAGCCGCCCTCGCCTTGTGAGCTCGAGGCCCTGATCATCCCTTCACCCTCTTGCCGTAGAGCACCAACGCGTTGGCGTGCAGGAAGAACGCGGTGAAGCAGAGGTAGTAGAGCAGGTCGCCGGTATCCAGCATGCCCCGTGAGATGCTGTCGAAGTAGCCGAACGGACTGATCCCCCGGATGAACAGGACGAGCCAGGCATTCCCCGGCCAGTCCGGCAGCGTCCGTGTCAGCCAGTCGATGAAGACCGGATGGCCGACGAAGAACAGGCCTACCAGGGTCGTGAGAGCGAGGAGGAAGGCGATGATCTGGTCACGCGTGATCGTGGACCAGAACATGCCCACCGACAGGTAGGCGGATGCCATCAGCAGGCAGGCCACGTAGGTGATGGCCACGGGTCCCCAGTCGAGACCGTTCTCGGCAAACACCGACAGCGTGATTGGCAGCCCGAGGGTCAGGAACAGCAGCAGCGTCAGGTACCCCAGGGAGGCCAGGAACTTGCCGCCGATGAGCTGGGAGATGGTCACCGGAAACGTGAGCAACAGCTCCAACGTGCCCTGCTTGCGCTCCTCGGCCCACAGCCGCATGGTGAGCGCCGGCAGGAAGAACAGGAACACCCAGGGCAGAGTGCCAAAGAACAGCGTCATGGACGCGCTGGCGCCCTGGACGAGCATGCTGCCGTACGTGAGGGTGCCTACGGCGACGAGGAACAGGGCACCGAAGACATAGGCGATCGGCGACAGGAAGTAGCCAGACAGCTCACGCCGGAGGACGACGGACACTTCACGCATGGCCAGCCTCAACCTGGGCGCGCAAGGTCTTCTGGTGGAAGAAGTCCTCCAGCGTCGGCTGCTGTCGTCCCATTGCCGCCAGCGACCAACCGTTCTTCACGACGAGCCGGGCGATGCCCTCCTCGATCATGGTGTCCTTGCGATCCGACACGGCGATCCGGTAGTCCACGTAGTCGCCGTTGCGGGCCACCTCCTCGACGGGGCTGGCACCCAACAGCTCGGCGAGCTGCCGGCGAACGTTCTTGACGGGTCCCTTGATGCGGACGTGGATGTCGCCAGCGGCAACCTCCGAGACCAGTTCCTCACGGGTCCCGTCGGCAACGAGGTCTCCCTGGCTGATGATCATGATCCGTGAGCAGGAGGCCTCGACCTCCTGCAGGATATGCGTGGAGAGGATCACGGTATGGTGCTCACCCAGCTTCGTGATGAGCTTGCGGACCTCCACGATCTGGTTGGGGTCCAGCCCCGACGTGGGTTCGTCCAGGATCAGCAGGTCCGGCTCGTGGACCATCGCCTGGGCCAGGCCGACGCGCTGTTTGTACCCCTTGGACAGCTCGATGATGCTCTTGCCGTAGACCTGGCTCAGCCCGCACAGGTCCACCACCCGATCGACAGCGTTCTTGACCAGAGTCTTGTTGACGCCGCGGATCTCGGCAGCGAACCGCAGGTAGTCGTCCACCCGCATTTCATAGTAGAGGGGGTTGGTCTCCGGCAGATAGCCGATCCGCCGGCGCACCTCCAAGGAGTCCTTGACCACGTCCAGACCATCCACACGGGCCGCACCGCCAGTTGGCAGCAGGAAGCCCGTGAGGATCTTCATGGTCGTCGACTTGCCCGCGCCGTTGGGGCCGAGGAAACCGATCACCTCTCCGCGCTTCACCTCGAAGGAGATCCCCCTCAAGGCATAGGTGATCCCGTCATAGCTCTTGGCGAGCTCTTCGACCGTGATCATGGGCAGCTTCGCAGCGGGGGACGTTCGGAGGTCTGGAGAAGGGCTGGGGGAAAGACAGCGAGGGGCGCGGGGCTACTCGTCAACGCGGAACGAGTCCAAGAACTCTGCATTATTCTCGGTCTTCATCAGACGATCGATCAGCAGCGGCATGGCGTCGAGGGTCTGCATCCGGGCCAACACTCGCCGCAGGGTGTAGAGCCGGTTGAGGATCCCCTGCTTCAGCAGCAGTTCCTCCTTGCGGGTGCCGGACTTCTCGATGTCGATCGCCGGGAAGATCCGGCGTTCCGCCAGCTGACGATCCAACACCAACTCCATGTTGCCGGTGCCCTTGAACTCTTCGAAGATCACCTGGTCCATGCGGGAACCGGTATCCACCAGGGTGGTGGCCAGGATGGTGAGCGAGCCCCCCTCCTCGCACTTGCGAGCGGAGCCAAAGAACTTCTTGGGGTGCTCGAGGACCTTGGCACCGATGCCGCCGGACATGGTGTGGCCGCCACGACCGCCCAGATCCGAGTTGTAGGCCCGGGTGAGCCTGGTGATCGAGTCCAGCAGCAGGACCACGTCCTTGCCGGTCTCCACCAGACGATGCGCCCGCTTCATGGCCATCTCCGCCACCTTGATGTGGTGCTTGGGACCTTCGTCCAGGGTGGACACCAGCACCTCGCTATGCTCACCACTCACCGAGCGACGCCAACCGGTGGCCTCTTCCGGTCGCTCATCGATCAGCAGGACGATCACGTAGGTTTCGGGATAGCGAGCGGCGATCGCGTGGCAGATCTTGCGCAACAGCACGGTCTTGCCCGAGCGCGGCGGCGCGACGATCAGGCCTCGCTGCCCTGCGCCGATCGGGCACAGGAGATCGATGACGCGAAGACTGACGTCCCCGTCGTCGCCGGAATCACCAGTGCCCTCCAACACGAACATGGGCTGTGGATCGATGACGGTCATGTCCTTGAACAGAGTCCGCTTCTTGGCCTCCTCAGGGTCGATGCCGTCCACCAGGTCGACGGTGGCCAGGGTCAGGCGCTGGGCGCCCTTGCTGGGGGTGCCCGCCTGCCCAGTGATCTCGCTGCCTTCCAGCAGCTTGTGCTGGGTGACGAGGCCCGGAGGCACGAAAACGTCGTGGTCCGGTTCCTCTGCTGCCACGTAGTTGTTCTTCACCTGGCGGAGCCAGCCGGAGCCATCGCGGTGCATCTCCAAGACGCCCCGGACTTCCTCCGTGGGCCCCTCGATCTCGGGGATGAAGTCGGGGTTGGCCCGATTTCCGCGGCGGCGCCGGCGCTTGCGCCAACGCTTCTTGCCAGAACCACCAGTCATCTTGGCCGTGCTGTCTACGTTCGTCATCAGTGTGCTCGGGCGACCGGGATGTCGCCCGGATCCATCCGTTTTCGGAGTTGGGGGACTTCGAGATCCCCTCACAGCAGGTGTCTAGGTGTACCGCCGAACCTTCCGAGCCCTGAAGCCCGTGAAGCCTCCGGGAGCCAGGGTCGGCGGGTCGTCGATGGGTCAAGTAGAACGGGCCTGCCGAGTGGAAGCTGCAACCACCGGCTGCTTTCCATGCCCAAGGCCACTCGCGATCAGGATGTATGTCCTCCTGCGTTCGTGTCTGGGGCGCGAGGGGCTGCCGGCACGGATCCCAACGCTGATTCCGGACGAGTCCGGTTGCTCCGCGGGCAAGCGGCAGGCGCGTCTGCACCTACCATCGACGAACCGGAAGCTAGCCTTGCGGAAAAGAATGCGCAAGCCCGCCCGGGTAGTTTTTTGGGCTCCAGGGGCGATCGCTTGTTTCTGCCGATGTCATAGGCTAATCCCTTGCCCGGCAAGGACCTGGAAAAGGCGCGCTGGCCCTCAACCTGAACCTGACGGGCACCCGAAGAGAGCCCTGGCAAGGCGCCCTGAGACAAGCTCAAGGAGACCATGGTGAACACCCGCGATGCGCTCCCTCCCCGGCGGATGGATGACGACGAGGATCTCGAGGCCACCGATCGCTGGAGCTCGATGTTCCTCGACCGGCACCTGCTCGAGGCCCGAACGCTGATGCTGGCAGGGCCGGTGACCGACAGGATGGCAAAGGACTGCGCGACCCGCCTCTTGGTCATGGAGTCCCGGGATCGGAAGGCGCCGGTCACGGTGTTCATCAACTCCCCCGGCGGCAGCGCAGACTCGGGGTTCGCCATCTACGACATGCTCAAGTTCGTGGCTCCACCCATCCGCACCGTTGTCAACGGACTGTGCGCATCCGCGGGCATACTGATCCACCTTGCCGGCGACAAGGGCTCCCGTTTCTCCTTGCCCGAAAGCCGGTTCATGATCCACCAGCCGTCCACCGCCGGACAGGGCACCGCCTCCGACCTGGACATCACCGCGAAGGAAGTCCTCAAGCTCCGTGAGCGCTACAACCGCATCATCGCCGACGCCGCGGGAATCGACCCGGAGAAGGTTGCCGAGGATGCCCAGCGCGACTTCTGGCTCAACAGTAGCGAGGCACTGGAGTACGGCCTCGTCGACCGCATCATCCAGCGGCGCCAGGATCTCGCCTAGCACTGGGTCCGAGCCGACGCTGAACCGGGCTGGGCGGTCCGGCGTTGACCAGCAGAGTTCCGCAGCGTGAACCCCATCCCCCAGATCCTCCTCCTGGCCTGGGCCAGCCTGGCAGCGGCCACGCCCAGCGCACAGCAACAGGGGCCCGCCCTGCACGGCCTGGTCACCGCGGAGCGGGGCACGCCACTACCGGGGGCCCGGCTGACGTTTCAACCAGAGGAGGATCACCAAGTGGCCCTGCTGCAGGGCTGGGTGGGCGCCGCGCCCCGCCAGGTCACCGTCACCGATGGACGCGGTGCCTACAAGATCGCCAGCACCAGCGCCGGGTGTCTCCTGGTGCAGCATGAGCGCACCGGACTGGGTGCCATCGCACACCGGGTGTCGCCCGGCTCGTTTCGCACGGTGCAGGCGCGGCCCATGGGGGAACTGGTGCTGCCAGGAGATGCAGATGCTGCCGTGGCTCATGTGCTGGCAGTGTCGCCCGCTGGGCAGACCACGCATCTGGGGCAGTGGCCCGGCCCGCGGGTTCGCCTCCCGGAAGGGCGCTACCGACTGCTGGTCGGCAGCGGTGAAAACTGGACCGAGTTCCGCTGCCAGGTCGTTTCCGGACAGCGCCAGGAGCTGTCACCTGGCCGGGTCCACCGGGTTCTGCGACTCTACGATGGCTTTCGGGGACGGGTCACCCTTCATGGTTGGCCCCGGGTGGCCCTCGGCATTTCCGCCGGCAAGGTCCGGGTGCCCGATGGCCCAGGCCCGCGGATCCTGCAGGTATGGGAGGAGCGCGCGGGCTGCGTCCTGCTCCACGAGCTCTGGGTGCAAGAGCGGATCCAGACCCTGGTGCCCTCTTCCGGTACCCTCAGTCAGCTGGATGTGCAGGATGCCGATGGCAAGCCCGTGGTGGGAGCATGGTGCTTCAGCTGCTACCAAGGTGCAGGCGGGGTGCGCATCGTGTCCCGCTCCCGAAGCGATGGCCTTGGTCGAGGGCTCGTCGCCGACGTTTCGAAGGAACCCACCGGCTTCGTGCTGGCGCTGCGAGAAGGCTTCGCAGTGGGCCATGTCGCGGTCTTCGGTGCCGAGGGCCGGGTCGAGGTGCAGCTGCGACGGGGATATCCTCTGCGCGTCTTGGTGATGGGCCCTCGTGGGGACCCCCAGCCCGAGGTCGAGGTTCGGCTGGAACCACTGGAGGCGCCATGGGCGGAACGCACTTCGTTCACCGACCCCAAGGGTGAAGTGCTCTTCAAGAACCTGCCCCTGGGTCCCTCCCGGGTGCGGCTCCTGGGCACTCCTTTCCTGGTGGAGTCCCACGTGGTGCGGGTCACGGAGCTTGCCAAGCCCGCCATCGTCCGGGCCAGGATGGGCCACGAGCTCCGCGGGCGCGTGCTGCTCCCT
>QJVU01000232.1 GCA_003235605.1 Planctomycetota bacterium
CGCAGCGTTCATCGACGCCGACAAGGCCGGCTACTTGGTCTACGCCAAGGAGTGCCTGCGCCTGTTGCGGCCGGGGGGTCTGCTGATGGCTGACAATGCCTTCGCCTTTGGCGACCTGTTCACCGCCGGCCTCGTGGAGGAGTCCGTCCTTCATATCCGGGCCTTCAACGAAGCGATGACGTTGCTACCAGGCTTGCACGCGATCATCGTCCCGATCGGTGACGGCTGTTGGGTGGCGGTCAAGACGGAGGGGTGACGGGAGGAGCGTCTACGCGTGAAACCGTCTACGTGACCTTGGCAGCTGCATTGATCTTTGCAGCGGCCTGCAACCGGTCCAGCTCGATGTCCCGGAGCATGCTGTCGGTGATGTCCCCGGTGGGGTAGGTGCCCTCGAAGCACGCGGTACAGAACTCGAGCTTGCGGCTGGTGTGGTTGACCGACGCAACCATGTCGTCGAGGTCCTGGTAGACCAAGTAGTCGGCACCCAGGTCAGCGGCGATCTCCTCAATGCTGTGGTCCCGGGCCACGAACTCGCGGCGCGTGGACATGTCGATCCCGTACGGACAGGGATAGATCAGGGGCGGTGAGTAGGAGGCCAGGTAGACCTTTTTCGCTCCCATCTGGCGGGCAATCCTGGCCAGCTGGCGGCTGGTGTGGCCGCGCACGATCGAATCGTCCACGATCAACACGCGCCGGTTCTCGAACTCCAGTCGAATGGGGTTGAGCTTGTGGCGTACGGAGGCTCTCCGGGAAGCATCGTTGGGCATGATGAACGTGCGCCCAACGTATCGGTTCTTCACGAACCCCTCGCGGTACGGCACCCCGAGTGCTTCCGCCATGGTCTGGGCAGCGGTGCGCGCCGACTCCGGCACCGGGATCACAACATCCACCTCGAGGCCGGTTTTCTTGAACGCCTTTGCCAGCTTCTCGCCCGACTCCATGCGCGCCTTGTAGACTGAAATGCCGTCGATCACCGAGTCCGGACGGGCGAAGTACATGTACTCGAAGATGCACGGCCGGTGTGGCTGATCACCGATCTGGAGGAAGTGGGGCTTTCGGTCGTTGCCGATCCACAGCAGCTCGCCGTTGCGAATGTCCCGCTGGTTCCGCTGGTAGCCTGCCACGTCCAGGACGACCGATTCGCTGGCCACGGCGAAGTGCACGTTGCCGCCCACCTCCTTCTGTCCCATGATGATGGGCTTGATGCCGAAGGGGTCGCGGAACGCGAACATGCCAGCACCGGCAATGATCCCTACTACCGAGTATGCTCCCTTTACGGTGTTGAACACTTCGCGAGCCGCCGCAGCCACCACTTCCGTGGTGACGTCGTTGCGGCGGTTCTTGACGAGCACTTCGGCGAACACACAGAGTACCGCCTCCAGGTCGCAATCGCTGGTAAGGTGGATGTTGCGGTTCTGGAAGTAGCTCCGCTTGAGCTCCTGGAAGTTGGTGACGTTGCCGTTGTGCGCCATGGCGATCCCAACCGGGAAGGTCTGCAGGAACGGCTGCACGTCGGTGCCGGCGCCGTCGCCCACAGTCGGGTAGCGCACGTGGCCCACCGCCATGTGTCCCTGGAGGCGCCTCAGGTGCTTCTCCTTGAAGACCTCCCTTACCAGGCCGAGCCCCTTCTTGATCTCGAGCTTCTTGCCAAAGGTGACCATGCCGGCTGCATCCTGGCCACGGTGCTGGATGGCCAGGAGACCGGTGAGCACATCCTGGATGACGTCGTCGCCCGCTGGGCCGAAGATGGAGATGAAGCCGCACATCGCAGTCGGGTTAGCTGTCTCAGGTGTTACCGGATCTACCGGAGAAATGGAGCATTTACAATCTCCGGGACGTGAGCTTATCACGTAGTTCCCATGGTGAACCTGTGCAATCTCAATGGCGAGATCCTCCTCGAGTCCGAGGCACGGATCCCGGTCCTGGACCGGGGTTTTCTGTTTGGCGACTCCGTCTACGAGGTCATGCGTACCATCGGTGGCACCCCTTTCGGCTGGATCGAGCACCTGGAGCGGCTCCACGGCTCGGCAGCCGGCCTGGCCCTGCCCTTGGGTGTCGACGACCGGACTCTGATGGCCCGCGTCATGGCAACCGTGAAAGAGGCCAGCCATGAGAGCAGCTACGTCCGGGTCATCGTGACCCGGGGCACCGGGACGGCCCCCAACATCGACCTGGCCTATGCGCCGGGCCCGGCCGTGTGCGTCATCCTGGTTCGTGAGCTGACGTCCAGCCCCACCAAGGCGGCCAGCTTGGCGATCGTGCCCAGGCTGCGGATGAACCGGCGGGCCCTGGACCCGGCGATCAAGAGCGGCAACTACCTCAACAACGTCCTCGGCCTCAGGGAAGCCCACCAGCGGGGGGCGACGGACTGCCTGTTCCTGAACGAGAGAGGCCAGGTCACGGAGGCCTCCACTTCGAACGTCTACCTCGTCAAGGACCAGACGCTGCTGACGCCGTCTCTGAGTGCCGGCCTGCTGGCTGGAGTCACCCGCCGCCTGCTGGGGCAAATGTGCGCCGAGGCGCAGATCCGGTGCCTGGAGCAGGATCTGACCGAGGCCGACGTGCGCGGCGCCGATGAGGTCTTCTTGTCCTCCTCCCTTCGGGACATCACCCCGGTTACCCTGATCGACGGCGAGCCCGTACGGGATGGTAGCGTGGGCCCCATGTGCACGCGGGTGTCGGAACTCTACGCACAGTTCTGTGAGCGGCGGCTTCGGGAGGTTTATCGGCCACAGCTGGAGAGGCTGCTGGGCCAGGCCACCCGGACCCACCTGGGCTAGGCGCCAGCCTCCGCCTGGAGCACCTGCCCGAGGATGTCACTGATCTTCTGCAGCGCCCTTTCGTAGCGCTCCCGCTCCTCATTGCTCTTCCGCATCGCGGCGATCACCGACTCCAGGGAATCCATCGCGGTCGCCACGTTCTGCGTTGGCCCGATTGTGCGCTTGTTCCTGCTCCCCTTGGGACGCCCGGGCCCGCGACCAGCCTTCTTCTTTTTCTTGGAGCCGTAGGGGGCCACTTTCACCAAGCCCTCCAGGGCTTTGGCCCGCCCGTAGACAATCGGGTAGATGACCAGTCCCTTCTTCTTGCCTGCGGCCTGCACTTCCTTGAACTCCGCCGTTGGCTTCTTCTTCACATAGGCTCTTGTGAACTCGATGGCGGAGTGTTTCTTTGCGGCAATGACGTGTTTCTCCTGGCGGATCTTGGGGAGGAGCAGACCAGTCTCAGCCAATGAGGCTGTATGAGCAAGCAAGCTACTTCTCTCGTTTGCCCGTCTGCTTTCTTATATCAACCGATTCCCCCGGGGCAAGGATGATCGAGCGAAGGGGCCTGAGGCCTTGTTGCAGCTCGATGGCTTCAGTCAGGGTCGCTCGGCCTTGTGGGCCCCGAGCGCTGGCAACCTCCAGCACTTCATCCAAGATCGTGTGCCTGGCAGCAATCTGTTTGCCCAGCGCCAGGGCCTGGGGATGCAGGGCCGAGAGCAGCAGGACATCTGGGCCTGCCACCGAGCGCACATCGCTGGGATCGAGGCAAACACCGGGATGGAGCAGCGTGCTGCCATCCCGCCACTTGATCTGGTAGCCAACGCTCGGTGCCGACAGGCCCTCAGCCGTCTTACGACCCAATACAAGGATGGTGATCGTCGGTACCGTTTGCGGTTTCCTGTCACCGTCACCGGTCCCCTTGCTCTTGCTGTTGCCGGGGAGCGCAAGCTCCCCGAAATGGTAGTGCCGGCCGGGCATGACCAGCGCCATCTTGGCGGCATCGACACCGGGGAGATGATATGGAAGGTGGGCGAAGATGAGCTTCTTGCGGCTGGCCATTTCCACCAATAAGCGGTCATTGCGCTTGGTCAACTCCAAGGGTCGTGTCAGAAGCACGAAGTCGATTGCGGGCCCAATATATGGGGCCACCTGGTAGCCCGCTGGATCGATGGCAAAGTTGGCCTGCGCGCTGCGCACGTACCAGCCGCCCTGAGGCAAGCGGAACACACGGATGTGACCGACCGGCGGCTCGGGTGGCAGACGCCGTCGCAGGTCCTTGATGACATGGTGCCAGAAGAACGGCAACCCGGTTTGGGCAATGCCGGCGGTCTCCCGCACCATGCGTCGGTTGATGCGCTGCTGGAATTCCAGAAAGTCAACGCGCGGGAACAGCGACAGGTGATGTTCGAGTTCCCTGAGGAGCTTCAAACGGTCCATGCCGCCTGCCGTCGCCGCATCCACCGTGGCAGGTGTTACCCAGGCTGGCGGCAGTTCCAGCAGACGCTTCTGGAACTGCACCCAGTAGGCAGGACCGGGCACGGGATCACCTGTCACGGGGCTGGCCTTCGGTATCGCTGGCGGCGCGCCGCGGTCGAGCCGATCCACGAGCATGAGTGTGCCGAAGATCCCGGGGTCGATGACGGGTCCCATCCCGAAAGTCCAGCCGACGCGGGTCTGGGGCATCGGGTCGGTGGGCTCGTCGTAGTCGTTCAACACGAACTGCGCGCCCATCACCAGGCCTGACTCGGCCTTCCTGCCCGGAGGCAGGATTGCTTGCCAGGGAATGGAAGCCTCGTAGGTGGTTACGCCGGCCTCGTTGGAGCGGTCGAGGACGAACAGCGCCCCCTCGACGTATCCCGCGGTGCCGCGGTACCGGTCCCAGCGCACCAAGCGGCGGCCCTGACCTGCGACGTCCGCTAGCCAGAACTCCTGATCTTCCGTCCTGCCCTCGTCCGGTCCCAGAGAGCGGGTGTTGCGGTCCGGATCCAAGGTGACGATCAGGTTGTCCGCCGGAGGGATCTCGCTCAACCGCGCTCCTTTCTTCCCCAGGGCGCGGTGCCAGTCATCCAGCACCTTGGCACCGATGTAGAGTCGTTCCGCGTCCCAGGTCAGGAACACCCTGCCGCTGATGTCCTTCTGCCTCAGCTCCTTGTTGTAGGCTCCCATCCAGGAACCGGACACCCTGCGGGTGTCCACCAGGTCGATCGCGAACGGCAGGACGGTTTCCGGCCATTCGGTCAAGGCTCCGTCCACCACGATGCGCCTGCCCTTCTCCAGCTTCAGGACGACAGTGCTCGGAATCGGCAGGGGCTGCACCCGCTGCGGTGGGTGCTGGGGCTCTTGCGGCTGCTGGGGCCGCTGCTGTTTCTGTGGCCGTTGCGGCTCTTGCAACCCGTGCACGAGGTGGGGCGTCAACACGCCGAGGAGCAGGCAGACCCAGGGGCTCACCGCCGCACCATCCTTCGGAGCGAGATGTTGTTGATCAGCGCGTGCGCCATCGTCACCGACAGCAGTCCCAGTCCGTTCTCGATCATGACGCTGAAAAGCAGGCCGAGGCCGAAGGCTACCACGCCCCACAGCAACAGCCCTGGGCCGGAGTGCAACAGGCCGAATACGACGGCCGACCACCAGAGTCCCCAGGCATCCTGCATGGCGCCGCGGAAGAACAGCTCCTCGCCGATAGCGGCGGCCAGGGCTATGCCCACGATCTGGACCTCGGTGAGCGGACCGACGAGCTCGGCCAGCCGGTTTTCTAGTCGCCTGAACACTGGCAGGTAACGCCGTGCCACCAGGAAGAGGCCGCTGCACAGAAGGCCCACGGCGGTGCCAGCGAACAGGGAGATCCACGGCCCGTGGTCCCCGACAGCGGTCTTCGGCACCTGCTCGAGCCGGTCCCGGAGGTGAAGCCACAGCAGGGCCGCACCCGCCAGAAGACTGTATACGACTAGCGCGGCCGGCAGCACCAGGCGCGGTTCTACGCCGGACCGGGAAACACGCTTCGGCTCTTGTTCTTGTGGTTCGTTCAACGGCAGAGGACGCGGCTTCGGGAGCGCGGCGCCAGGATGGCAACGGGTCTGCCCACAAGGTCTACCAGGCGGAAGTTGTCGGTCTCGAACTCCCGCGAATCCTGACTGTCGCGGGTGTTGTCGCCCAGCAGGAACATGCAGCCTTTGGGAACAATGTAGGGCACGTTGCCACCTCGACGGAGAGTGCGCGACTGGTCCTCCAGATAGTGCACGTCGTGGAACACGACCAGGTTGCCGATCTCCACCTCGCCACCTTCTCCCGCCACGCCAAAAGAGAGGCCGTTCTCCGGTCCCCACGTTCTGCTCCCCGGCAGTTCTCGAACACGGGGCAGCGCCAGTTCGCGGTGCAATACCAACTCGCCTGCCACGATCAGGAAACAGTGGCCGTCCAGGTAGCCGAACGTGACCTCTGTCGCCTCACCAGCATGTAGCTTGGGACCGGAGAACGCCTCACCGCTGAGTGAACCGTTCACCATCAGCCTGCCGCTTCCCGTCACTTCATAGGCCATCGCCACCGTAGCGCGGCGTTGCTCCATCACTGCCTGGAAGCCCTCCACTCCGGCGTTCGCCACGAAGCGCAGCGACATGCCGATGTCGGGCTGAAAGCCCGGCTGGTCTGCGGCCTGACGCCGGCCGTCCGGGTCCAAGTAGGACGTGTCGACGGCCTTGCGGGTGCCCATGTGTCCGGGAAGATGCGCATCGAGCTCTCCGACTTCCAGGCGATGCCGGGATTCGCTGGGGTCGAGAGCTGCGGCCAGGCTTGACAGGTTGGCGGCACCGGCCCGCAGCACCACGTGCGCGGCGTGGTGCTGGTGGGAATCGGGGGCGGTACCCACGTCCTGCAGACCACCCAGGCCAGGGGGTACCTGGAAGAAGTCCGTGAAGGCCTCGCCACCTCCAGGGGTGGGAAACCTGAACACCGGCACTCGCATGTCCGCATGGGTCGCCGGGTTCTTCACCACCCGTTCGCCTGCGCCACCCTCCACCGAGCCGACGAACAGGTCTCCGTCCTGGATCGTCACGCTCG
>QJVU01000417.1 GCA_003235605.1 Planctomycetota bacterium
AAACACGAGCTGCCGCCGGGGACATGATCGACCGTGGCGAGATCCAGCTTCTGATCGACACGACCCCAGACTCCGACCTGCGTGAACGGGCCCTGAGGAAAGGCGTCCCGTACTGCTCGCGCCTGCGCACCGCCCAAGCTACGGTGCGTGCAATCGCCTCCTTGCAGGCGCACGAGCTCACCCCCCTGTCAGTGCAAGACTATGCAGGCCAGCGGACGATCAACCTGTTTGTCCGCCAGCCGCTCACCCAGTCCGATGACAGGAGCAAGCAGGTGGTCGAGGCGGTGCTCGAGGTGCTCGCCGAGGTGGCAAACGAGGGCAATCCGCTCCACTACCTCACCGACAACGAGCCGCAGTCAAGGGACACCTTTCGCGAGGCTTTCGAGCGGGCTCAAGGGGTTCCGTTCACGCCGCCCAACTTTCGCCGACACCGGCTCAATCAGCTCAACAAGGCAGACGCCTTCCTGTACGTCCGCACGGCGATGAGCGAGAGTGGTGCATTCGAGATCTGCTACAACATCTTCGCAGGCCCCCGGGCCCCGATGTTCTTCGCAGTCTGGAAGAACGCGCCGATCCGCACCACCTTCCTACGGGAGCTCGCCGAGATCTGCGAGGTGACCTACTGTGAGTTCGAGGACCCAGAAGAGCTCCGCCTTCCGCTGCGCTGCTTCCTGAGACGTCTTGCACAGCGTCGCCCCTCCCGCCCGATGGTTGTCGAGCAGCTCAGGGAGACCGCCTGAACGCCACGACTCCTGAACGCCGCAGCTGCACCCCGGGATCAGAACTTGAAACCGAAGGTGATCGAACCGATCACCTCGAAGTCGTCGCCATCGTTGAGAGCCCGCCGGCCATCCCCCAGGAAAAGGAAGTTCACGCCTGCGCTCACGCCCCATGAGTCCGAGCGCTCCGGTTTCAGCGAGAGCGGCGTGGTGACCGTGAGGCCGATGTCCAGGTAGCCGAAGCCAGGGCTGGCGGTGCGAGCAAACTCGTCGTGGTCGGAGCTGAGCCCGACGGTGACCGGCATGGACGCCACCACGGGGTGGTTGCCAGGGAGCTTCATCTCGTAGCCCGGGCTGATCCCCAAACGCAGGTACATCGGGCTGTCCATAACGCGGCGCGGCCGGTCATTGGTTTCGAACCCCATGGTCGCGCTCGGCTGCAGCCCCTTGAAGCTCGGTGAAACCGTCGCCCACAGGGAGGAATCATCGTAGCTGACCCGAACCCCCGCATTGTCCCGGCTGGGGAACGCGCCATGGGGACAGGTGACGAACGTGTAGGCCAGGCCCGACTGCCAGTTGTCGGCCATTCCGACAGCGAGGCGGGAGTGGACAGCCTCGCCTCCCCGGACGTCCAGCGCCGTGGTCTCGAGGCCCTCTGTCCCGGAGAGAAGGCTCGGACTGAGGGCGTCGATGCTGCCGCGGAACACGCCCAGGGCCGTCTGCAATGGGTCCCCAAGGGAGTTTCCCAGGGAGTTCCCCAAGGAGTTCTCCAGCAGGCCCGCGGCAGGGCTCTCGAGGTTGCGTGCACTCTGGCTCCCGAGGCCGCTCTCCAGGATCTGGGGAGTCCCCGGAGTCTGCTGGATGTCCCGGAGGCGCCACCGGGGCTCCTGGGCACAGGCAGGGCCTGTGCAGGCGCACGCCAGCAACAGCGACCAGAAACCCCGCCATCTCATCTCGACCCTCCCTCCATAGCTTCGGTCGCCAATGGCCGGGCTTTAGGCGGGTTAGCCGCTGGGATCGGCGAAGTGGTTGTTGAGGGACTGGACATAGGCCTTGGCGTTGGCGAGGACACGCTCCACGCGTCGGTCTGCGCTCCTGGTCCAGCCTGCCGGCCGGCGCAGAAAGATGCTCCGCCACCACCTGGTGCTCCGGGCGAAGGCGGCAAGGACGTCGGTGCCATAGTGCCCGCCCCCCACGTCCCGCGCGTCCCGGGCGAGCCGGCGGGCGGCCATGTCGCTGCAGGCGGCGCGGACCTTGAAGTGGACGAAGGCGGCTGTGGCCAGGAACAGGGTCGGCAACAGCACGGTGAGAACGACATCCCACGTGGTGGCAAGATCCATCCCCTGCCACCAGCCAGCCTGGCTGGCGACCGTGAACAGGATCACGAACGGAATGCCCAACAGCACGCAGTCGGACCACACCACCAGCCTCCGCCAGCGGCTCAAGGCATTGGTGAGAGCCGTGCGGGCGAGGTCCTGGACATAGCGAGCGTTCTTCTCCAGCACGCCGACGATGCGGTAGCTGCGGCCCACCTCGACCTGGTGCATGCGCTCCTTGATCTCGCCGAGGTCTGCGTCCCGCTTTGTCTCGGCCCGGCGTCTGAGCTCGGGAGTACCCAGATGCACCGGGACATCCGGGTTGTAGATGCAGTAGAAGCGGCCAGCGGTGAGGCCGTGCTCGGCCAGCGCCCGCTGCCACGCGGCCACCACCTCCTCGGCATTGTCCTCGCGCAGGGTGGTGTCCATCTGGTTGAGGATGTAGAGGATCTTGGTGGCGTCGGGCCGCCCCACGCAGGCACGCACGAGATGCTGCAGCGTGTCCCGCATGGCTCCCGGTTCGGGATGCCGCGCGTCGAAGAACACCAGCACCAGGTCCGAGAGGCCGATCATGTGGTCGGCGATGCGGAGCGTCGCCGTCCGCTGGGCGTCGGCATCGAAGCCCGGAGAGTCGATGATGATCTTGCCCCGCAGGACATCGCTGGGGCAGGTCTTGAGCTGCAGGTAGGTGTCGATTCGCTGGCCTTCGCCAGGCGCCACCTTGTCCAGCTCGGCGCTCATCCCGAAGAACGGGAAACGCACATCGGTGTCGAGGGCGATGCCGGGCAGCACACGCACCCGTGCCTCGCGGCTGTAGCAGATCACCGTGAACTTGTCGTCCACCGCCTGGTTCCCGGTGCGCTGCAGGTCCTGGCCGAGGTAGTGGTTCACGAAGCTGGACTTGCCCGCGGAGAAGGTGCCGAGGATGGAGATAAGCGGCCACCAGGGGATCTGTGTTGCGAAGGAGCGGTCCTTCTGCAGCAGACCCATGCGGTGGGCAATGTTGTCCAGCACGCGGAAGCTCTGCACGGCGCCCAACAGCACCGGGTTCTCCTGGCGGAGGTGCTCCTCCAGGCTGCGCAGGCGCTGCTGCAGCGTGGTGCCGACACCATGGTGCGTGGGGGGCATCTCCCGCGCGGGCCTCGCCGCAGAATCCACAGGACCCTGCCCCCCCAAGGGAATACCCCTCCCCAACGCTGGACCCAGCGCCTGGGCAAGGTCCCTCAGAGAAGGGCCGGGCGGCGCCGACGTCGCCGGAGCAGGACCGGGTGCCGGCGTCGATGTCGTCGTCTGTGCCGGCGTCGATGTCGTCGTATCTGCTGGCGCCGATGCCGGCGTATCTGCTGGCGCCGATGCCGGCGCGGGCTTCCCTGGGGCAGCGCCCGCTGAAGTCAGTGCCGACGACCCCTGCGGAGGAGGATCCTGGACCCCCGCTGGCCGCGAACCCCCGTTGCTGGCGCTACTGGCATTCTCCACACCGCTGTGTCGGTAAGGACGGTGCCGTGGGATTAGCCATTATTGGATTTGGCAACACCCATCGCGGCCAGGAGAACGGAGAAGCACGCGACACAAAGACTTGTGACGAGGCAGGAGAGAACCCCGCGCTCGCTGTTGGGCGGCTTTCCGGGGGGGGCGCGCCCTACCAGCAGCCTTGTTAGCAGGGGGTGCCGATGTACGAGAGCATGGGCATCCGTGGCGGCAGAGAACCCCGCGCACCGGAGATGCACCGAGCCGCGGCCTCTCGGAGGCTATTGCGAATCCGACAGCGGCGCGTCGATTACCACTTTCCAGGTGCCGTCGGACTGCTTGCGCCAGACCACGACGTAGTGCCCCTTCTCAGAGGACGGCTTCCCGTCGGGTCCGCTCATGGACATGGCGTAGGTTCCGGTTTCGTAGGCCAGATCGCTCGAGCGGGCTACCACCACCTTGTCGGCCTGGAACGCGAGGGCGAAATTGGGGTCCTGCATCATGCCCGAGATGCCCGCGCGGATGTTCTCCAAGCCGTGCATGTCGGGGACGTTCGCGAGCATGACCACCGCGTCGTCGGCGTACACCGAGGTGAATTTCGCGACGTCCTTGGCCTTGGACGCGGCCGACCATTCCCTGATCAGCGCGTGGATCGTGGACTCGTCCGACGCTCGCGTGTCGGGAGCTTCCGCGCAGCCTTGTAGGACAATCAAACTGATCAACGCAGCGCAACGGATCGTGTTCATGGCTTGCCCTGTTTCTGGCACTGAGGAACTGGTTCTCGTGAACCACGCCGGAGGCTACGGCAGCGGCTCGCGTTCCGCCAGAGTCAATTCGCGGGACAGCCGCCGCGTCGTCTCTCCGGAGCCGCGCTCCGCGGACCTGCCTGCGCGACACGAGAGACAACTGCCAGGGGCACGCCGAAGTACGACAGCATCGTGCACGCGCGGCAGAGGACTTGCGCGGCCAGCCTGGCGAGAAACGTACGAAGACGCGGCAGACGAGCCGGCACGGCTTCGGGTCGTGGGCGAGGAGGAACCGGACCTTGTGGGGTAGCGCTCGGCACCCGGGGTAGGCGAAATGAGCGCTGTTTCCGGCGCTCTTCGCCCAGTCGACCTATCCTGAAGCCCGCGCTACGTCCCCACAGCCACACGCTGGGGACGCCGTCGCCCCGGGATGGCTCAGCGGCTCTCGAGGACGTGGTCGTAGGCGACCCAGTAGTCATCTGGAATGCGATGTCCGGACGCCGCCCGATCGCGGTCGAGGTCGACGATGGCCTGGAGCTTGCCCCCGGCCCAGGCGGTCGGGATTACTTCACTCCTCGACCTCCGGGCGCAGGACCAGTCCCAGGGCCAGGCGCAGGGCGACTACGACGGACGCAATCAGCAGGGCGACCTTCACTCCTCGGCCTCCTTCGGCGGCCCGATGGCCAGCCTGCGGACCTGCTCCATCAGCACCAGCTGCAAGCCGTCGCCGTTCACCTGCGACAGTCCGGAGGCCCGGAGATACGCAGCTGCTCTTCCCATGGCCGAAGACTACGCCGCGCGGAGGCCGGTGTGTACGCGTGCTAGCACACTCGTACACGCACGTGCTCACATCAACGATAGCGTGGGTGGTTCTGGGTCGGTCCCGATTTGGAGCTTCCTGCGATGGCAGCGGGTAGGTGCTCAGAAGAGTGCCAACTGGCGCCCTGACCCAGGATCTGACGCCTGGACGCCTGGTGGCGACAACGAGCGCTCAGGAGCACCTGGCGAACACCCTGTCTGCCCTGGCAGCCACCGACCCGGCCCCGTTCCTGGCCGTGTTCCGGAGGTACGCCAAGGCCGACGAACCGGAGATCCGCGACACGGGCCAACTCAGGCCCCGTCCATCAAAAGGAATCCCAAAAAACTGAACAATCCAGCAACCAGATTCTCCTGAAGTCCTAGCCAAACCAAGACGCCCCCCCGGGCCGGTGCAGCTCGCACTTGCACGACTGATCTTCCACAGACGAGAGAACAGGAGAAACCCATGAGGCACATCCTTCGCGCTATCGGTGTGTTCGCGCTTTCCGCCGCCGCCTTCGCACAGGCTCCCTATGGTTACGTCGTCGTAGCGGAGACTGCCATTACCGAGCGACACAATGGCCTGTTGTTCGTGGATCCCGACACAGGGGTCGCCACCCGTACGCGGTTCCGGGAGGGACAGGACTGGATCGGCACCCACGAACTGGTGGCGCTGGATCCCACCGATCCAACGCAGATCTTCATCTACGGCGGCCTCGGCATTGCTGGGCCGCCTCTGCAGCAGATGAAGATGGAGGGCAACCGCATTGTCGGCTACGGTCCAGCCACCAAGCCGGTCTTCATCGGAGACCCCACCGCCCTGCACGTCTCGCCGGCGTGGCCCGGCGCGGTGCTCTTCACCACCCACCGGGTGAAGCCCGGACTGCACTCCCGTTCTACGGCTGACGGAAGCGAACAGCAGATCGTCTCCATCCAGGATGCCTGGGAGGTTGCGACCGCCGGCGGCCAGGTCTACGTCAACACGTACCGTGTGGGGACATCCAGCAGGTTGTTCAAGGTCGACCTGCAACAGAAGACCACCACGGAGGTGACTCTCTCCGCAGGACAGAATCCCGTGCCTGCATTCCAGGCCATGGCAGTGGCGGCAAACAAGACCAGCCTCCTTGTAGGGGACGACAACGGCGTAATGTGGAACCTGAACCCTGTCACTGGTGTCATGGTCAGCATGGCCATCGGCAGCAAGGCCCCAGGCGCAATCATTGCCATCGCCGCGCACCCGACCAAGCTCGCCTACCTGGCCACGTCGCAGGGAGTCTGGGACTGGGTCGGCTTCTACACCCAGAAGCCAGCTCTCTATGTCCCCACCAACAAGAACCAGATCATGGATCTGGACGTGAGCTTCCACAACCAGGGCGCGGTGATCTACTACGGCAACCAGTGTCCAGGAGCCACGGGCAAGGAGCCCTACGTCGCCTTCGGCGGCTACCCGACCCAGGGCAACGGCTCGTTCGGCCTCGGCATCGCCAACGCCGCAGCCAACGCTCCGGCCTTGGGCTTCCTGGGCTTCAGTCGCACACACTACGGCAACCTGCCGCTGCCGCTCGACCTGACAGGGATCGGGATGCCCGGGTGCGGCCTCCAGACCGACATCGCCGTGGTCCTGAGCCTCAACACGGACGCCCAGGGGAAGGCCATGCTGACCGCTGGCGTGCCCACCGACCCGGCCCTCGTAGGTGTCCACGTCACCGGCCAGTTCGCCATCCAGGACGGG